>JABIXH010000060.1 GCA_018664975.1 Nitrospina sp.
CAAGAGAACCAGGGCGCAACCCGTCACCTAATGAAAAGGAAACGTCATAGGCTTTCATGATTTCGCATATTTCCTCAAAGTGTGTATAGAGGAAATTTTCTTTATGATATGTGAGGCACCATTTTGCCATGATCGCGCCACCGCGTGAGACGATGCCGGTCACACGTTTGGCAGTCATTGGCACGTAGCGCAATAACACTCCCGCATGAATGGTGAAATAGTCCACGCCCTGTTCGCATTGTTCGATCAAGGTATCGCGATAAATCTCCCAGGTGAGGTCTTCGATTTTTCCGTCTACTTTTTCCAGAGCCTGGTAGATGGGCACGGTACCGATGGGAACGGGAGAGTTGCGCAAAATCCATTCACGGGTGGTGTGGATATTTTTTCCGGTCGAGAGGTCCATAACATTGTCGGCCCCACAACGCGCGGACCAGACCATCTTTTCTACCTCTTCTTCGATAGAGGAACTGACCGCCGAGTTACCAATGTTGGAATTGATCTTGACGAGAAAGTTCCGCCCAATGATCATCGGCTCCGATTCGGGATGGTTGATGTTAGCCGGGATGATAGCTCGGCCCCGGGCCACTTCTTCGCGGACGAACTCGGGGGTGATTTCCTCTTGCAGGTTGGCCCCGAAGGAATTTCCGCTCAGTCGTTTTTCGCGCTCTTCGTCTTGCATCCATTGCTTGCGTTTCTGGTTTTCGCGGATGGCGATGAACTCCATTTCGGGAGTGATGATCCCCTTTTTGGCGTAATGCATTTGCGTGACATTTTTTCCGGGCTTGGCGCGCAAAACCTGTTTGCGGGTTTTAGGGAAACGCTCGGTGTTGGGGTTTTCCCCTTCCCGATAGCCATCGTCCTTCGGCATAATAGTTCGGGCATCGTAATACTCAACGTCTTCACGGCCCGTGATCCAGGGCAGGCGGATGGGTTGCAATCCTTCACGGATATCTATACTGGACTCCGGATCGGTGTAGGGACCGGAGGTGTCGTAGACCAGGATTGAGCTTTCATCGTTTTCCTTTTGATGACCGTTTCCATTACCTGTCACCGTAGTAGAGGGGGACAGGGAAATTTCCCGGAAAGGAACTTTAATATCTGGATGCAGAGTCCCTTTTACATAAACTTTTGTTGAGTTCGGGGAAATTGGGTCGGTGGAGATTTCGACTTTTTCATCGGTTGCTCCGTGACGGTTGCCATTCCCGTTACCATTAGAGTTTGCTTGTGTCATAACGTGTTTCCTCCCAAGTTCTGCGTATATTCAGATGAATGTTGTTTTATATCAGTTGAGTCCCAAATATCAGAGATCAAGGCAACCCCGAAGGCCCCCTGCTCCAGACATTCGGAAACGCGGTGCAGTGTTATACCCCCCAACGCCAGTACAGGCAGGCGTACGGCCTGACTCACTTGCCGGAGCGGGGCCAGCCCTTGCGGGGGACCGTAACTCGCTTTTGAGGGTGTTTCGTAAATCGGACTGAAGGTGATGAAATCTGCGCCCTGGGTTTCAGCAAGACGCGCCCCTTCGATTGAATGTGTTGAGACCCCAACGATCAGGTCGGGAAATTTATTTTTAATCTCTCCTGCTTGAACACTGGCTTCTGTCAGGTGCACCCCATCGACTCCTGCCATGACAGCAATATCGGCACGGTCATTGATGAACAGTTTGGCGTTATAGCGTTGGGTCAGGGCTTTAACTTCCAGAGCCAATGCCAGAAGCTCCTTCGGACTCAAATCTTTTTCCCGGATTTGCAAGGCACGCACCCCGCCCTGCAAGGCTTCTTCTATGGTATGCAGGAACCGGTCTTTGCCAACTCGTTTGAGGTCGGAAATCAGGTAAACACGCAAAAAATCTAAACCCTGTTCCGCCTTAAATGGAGCTGAAGTCATCATCATGTTTATAGTTCGACCATACCGTCCAGCGGACTGCTGGCGGATGCATAAAGTTTTTTCGGGATGCGTCCGGCTTCAAAAGCCAATCGACCGCACTCCACAGCCATTTTCATAGCCTGCGACATTTTTAACGGATCTTTCGCACCCGCGATGGCGGTGTTCATCAAAATTCCTGAAACTCCCAGTTCCATGGCGCGACTGGCATCGGAGGCGGTGCCTACCCCGGCATCGATAATGACCGGAATCTTTACCGCTTCTAAAATCAGTTTGATGTTATAGGGATTGCGAATGCCTAAACCGGAGCCAATGGGAGCGGCCAGCGGCATAACGGCGGTGCAACCGATGGCTTCAAGTTTTTTGCAGAGGACGACATCATCCGTGCAATAGGGCAGTACATGAAAGCCGTCCTTGACCAATAATTTAGAGGCTTCGAGCGTGGCTTCATTATCGGGAAAAAGGGTTTTTTCATCACCGATGACTTCCACTTTGACAATATTCCCCAGCCCAGCTTCCCGGGCCAATTCACAGGTCATCACCGCATCTTTCACCGAATAGCACCCAGCCGTATTTGGCAAAAATGTATACCGTTTGGGGTCCAGATGATTGAGTATGGAATCCTTATTTTTATCCAACTCAATACGGCGGACGGCAACCGTTACCATTTCGGCACCGGAAATTTCAATGGCCTGCCGAGTTTCATCGAAGGATTTATATTTCCCGGTTCCCACAATCAGCCTGGACTTGAAGGTCTTGTCGCCGATTTTCATGAATTCGCTTTGTGTCGTCATAAGTTTTGTCTTAATTAAATTAAAAGAAATTTGAATCAAAAAAAATCAATTTTTTATATAAACCAACTGCTGGCTCCCATTAAACTCCACCGCCAACAGCGTGAACAATTTCGACTTGGTCGTTTTCCTGAATCTGAGTGGTTGCGTGTTTGGATCTGGGAATGACCTGTTTGTTCAGGGCCATGGCAAAATGAGTCGCCTTAATATCCAGTTCGTGGGCCAAATCCTCAAGATTCTGGCTTTTCAGGATTTCCCGGTCTTCGCCATTTATCTTCAATTTCAAGGGGATTTCTCCAAAAAAACAGGCAAGGTTTAGCCCGTATTAGCCGTTAAATCAATAAGACAAAACAAAAGTCGTGGATCGAATCCAGGCGGAATTCAGGGTGGGAAAGGCATAAAAAAAGCCACATCCCGGCCTTCAGGAAATGCAGCGAATCTTTTCAGATGGCCTCACTTCCCTTCGCTGGTATGATCCAGATCAGGTTCAAAGGGTCGTCCTATTCAGGACTCTCAGTTAAAAACGCCCCCAGTGATCGTGTTAAGTCTAGATTATTTCATATTTTCCACAAGTCAAGAATAATTGACGTGAAACTAAAAAAGAGTAATATTCACATTATGCAATTAACACCCCTTAGCCGCATTATTTTAGTGATTCTCCTGATAGGGTTTGTCGGTTGTGCCACCGGCCCGACACCTATAAACCCCTATTATGAAATGCCGCCTGACCGCTTGCCGAAAGCGGAACAGGATCTGTTTAATAAAGCCCTGGGCCAACTCAAAAATAATCATCCCGATGATTCCATCAATCTCTGGAAACGGTTTCTGGAAAACAACCCGAGGTCGTTCAAGGGATATAACAATCTGGGCATGGCTCATTACTCTAATGACCAGTTAATGGAATCCATAAATGCCTTTGAAACTGCCTTGGCTCTGGAACCGTTTGACAAGAGGATAAAGGACAACCTGAAAAGGTCCTTAAGATTCCAGGTAACCATCCAGCAAGAGAACAAGGAATATGAAAAAGCCATTCAACAGCTTGAAAGGGTAAAAGACCTTACAGACCTTCCGGGGAAAGAGAAAGTGGCCCTGAAGATAGAAACCCTGCAGGATCTAATTTTCGCGCAGGTAAAACAAGCAAACACGTTGGAGCAATATGAAGCGTTTCTGAAAAAATATCCCAACAATCCGTTAAATGCTGATGAAGCCCGGCGTCAAATTGCCAAATTGAAGCCGCAGGAAACTCCCATGGGAGAGTTTCCGGAAATGCAGGATGAAATATCGTTGGCTCCCGGGGAAAGACCCACCCGTTCTATGCAGGAGGACTTTGTGACAGAGCCTTTTTCCCCTGAAATAACTGAAACCCAGCCCACTTCTCCACCTGTCCAAAAAGAAACAATAGAAATCGTTGCGGAAACCCAGAAACCTGATGAGGAAGAAGAAATACCCCTAGATATACAGGAGGAGGTGGAGGACCCCGCAATGGAAGATGTCATGAAAGAAGTTCCGGAAATGCCCACAGCAATGAAGCGGCCCAAGCAAGCTGAGCCCATGACCAAGCCAGCTATGGACCCGGGCATGGAAATGAAGCGGGAAAAATCCACTCTGGTCACTCCATCGAAACCCATGGTAATAAAACGGGTCCGCATCATGACCCGCAAGACCCCGCTTAGAGTGCGAGAGAATCCGGATAGTAAAGCCCGGGTGGTGGCACAGATTCCCAGGGGTTCGGTCGTGCCTGTATTTCAAGAGGAAAAAGACTGGTACCAGATTGAATACCAAAAAGGAAAAAAAGGCTGGATCGCCAAAAAATATTCAAAACTGGCACCCTAGATTTTCGAGAAACGCTGATTATTTTTATCCCCAGTTCCCCAGCGCATAGTTTTATCTGAATGACGTAGCCTTGCCTCCCTCGCTAGAGGGTGATATCATTGAATAATAGCGGATTCTGGAACCCGCCTATTTCCTTTAACTATACAACCAAGAAGTTGGTGCCATGGCCCAACCGATAAAGTTATCCGTTCCCAGTGACCCGAAATATCTGGGATTGATCCGTAAGGTTTTGCAGGAACTTTTAGACAGTCATGACGTTCCTGCCGATACGGCTCGCCGCCTTATTCTTTGTGTGGATGAGGCTTGTGCTAATGTTATCAAACACAGCTATGAAGGCTCTTGCGATGAGCCCATCGAAGCCACCTTTACCATCGAGGGAGATGACTTCAAGGTTCAAATTCGCGACTATGGCAAACAATGCGATACCAGCCAGATAAAGCCGCGATGTTTGGAGGAGATAAAACCAGGCGGACTGGGCACACATTTTATGAATGAAATTATGGACGAGGTCAGCTATTGCACTAACCGGGCAAAGGGTACTTTGTTGACTATGATAAAAAAATTAAAATCCGAACTAACATCGGTACAAGATAAGGACAAGGGGTAGTCATGGGAATAGATCTGCAGTTGGATAAGGCCGAGGATTCGGTGACTGTTACCGTCAGCGGTGATATTGACATGAGCTCTTCGACCAAAATGCGAGACGCGTTGACTCCACTCTTTCAAAACAACAACAAGGTCATTGTTGTGGACTTGTCAGGAGTGGGGTATATGGACAGCTCAGGAATTGCAACTCTAGTTGAAGGATTGCAATGGAGCCACAATAGCAAAAATAAATTTCGGCTTGCGGCTTTGAGTCCCGGCGTTAAGGATGTTTTTGAGATTGCGCGTCTGCTAACCGTATTTGAAGTTTTCGATACAAAAGAACAAGCCCTGGTCGGGTAACTGGCAATTAGTCAGAACTCTTTTAGAGCGCACAAGAAACGATTTATGTTTTTCTTAGGGTAACTGTGCGAAAAATTGGGTCACGGTTCCGGCTTGAGATCGATTTTTTGTGATTGTCCATTTCCTCGCACCTAGCGGGTTATATTCATGGTTAGATCATTTTTTGGGTTTATTGGGAGAAGGGGTTTCGAATTTGCAGGGGTCTTTGAAAATTTTTTCAAAGAAATCAGCGGATTATATTATCTCACCCGCGCCACTTTATACTGCACTTTCATAGAACCCCTGCGCGGCAAACCCAATAAATGGAAGCCAGTGTGGACGCAAATGGAAGAGGTTGGGGTCAAGTCCACCACCATTGTTTTTCTGGTATCGTTTTTGATCGGGGTCATCCTTGCGTTTCAATCTGCACACCAGTTGAGCCGATTGGGTGCGCTGGAGTTTGTCGGCGCTTTGGTAGGGGTTGCCATATTGCGTGAGTTGGGGCCTTTGATGACCGCTTTGGTCATGTCTGGTCGTGTTGGAGCCGCGTTCACCGCTGAAATGGGAACGATGAAAGTTTCCGACGAG
>JABIXH010000131.1 GCA_018664975.1 Nitrospina sp.
CCAGAGCCAGCATTTTGCTGGAAGTTGATGGATTCAGAGCCAGCGCTGCCACCTTGGTGTGCGTCAGCGTGCGACCGATCCAGCCGGATTATTTATTTCATTCTAATTCTGTCTTCCACATTCCAAAAACATTCTTCTGGGAATGAAATAAATAAATCCAACCCTTCAAAAGATAATAAAGCAGTAGACTCCCCCACATCATTCACCCCTTCCAATTTGGTGGGGTTTGGTGGAACAAACTTGAATGTAGAAATCCAATCTAAATCTGAAAATGAAAACCAGAAGAATTCCCAACCCCAATCAGCCCTCAACCTTGCCCGCTCACAAAGACTAAGAAATCTGTAATAAGTTTAATACCTTGCTAATCTAGATATTAAATTGCCAGAAATCAGTCAGTCCCTCTCCTTTAATTTCAAAAAACTCTTTATTTCGCCACCAATCAATATAATAATTGGACTATAGTTTATTTTTGATTCCCCAACCTGTTTGGAGATAGCCATGACCACAGCAATCGCAACGCTTTCAGCGATCAAAGATTTTCTCGCCTCCCCGCAAAAACTATTAATCGATGGGAAACGTGTTGACGCTTCCAACGGCGAGTCTTTTGAAGTTCTGGATCCTTCTGATAACAACGTCCTGACCCGTGTTCCCAAGGGAGATAAAGAAGATATAGACCGAGCTGTAAAATCAGCCCACAACGCTTTTGAAAACGGACCCTGGAGAAAAATAACCGTCTCGGAGAGAGGGAAGCTGATGTGGAAATTGGCAGACCTGATCGAGCAACGCACCGAAGAATTCGCCCAATTGGAAACTCTCGATAATGGCAAACCGTTAACCATCTCCCGTGCCGCCGATGTGCCGCTCACTGTCGACCACTTCCGTTATTACGCGGGGATGACCACAAAGATTCATGGCGAAACCATTGACATCAGCGTGCCTTATGCTCCGGGAGCCGAGTTTCTCGATTTCACATTGCGGGAGCCTATGGGTGTGGTCGGGCAGATCATTCCCTGGAATTTCCCTTTGCTCATGGCCACCTGGAAACTGGGTGTGGCCCTGGCCGCGGGCAATTGTGTGGTTTTGAAACCAGCGGAACAGACCCCCTTATCGGTTTTATACCTCGCAGATCTGTTTGCCGAAGCGGGGTTCCCCGATGGAGTGGTCAACATCGTCACCGGATTTGGCGATGCGGGCGAAGCTCTGGCCCGTCATGACAATGTAGATAAGGTCGCCTTCACCGGAAGCACGGAGGTGGGACATGAAATTGTCAAATCTTCTGCTGGAAACTTAAAGCGAGTCTCATTGGAGTTGGGAGGCAAGTCGCCCAGCATCGTGTTCCCCGATGCAGACCTGGACCTCGCCGCGCAGGGGGTTGCCGGTGCCATATTTTTTAACCACGGACAATGTTGCGCCGCAGGTTCGCGACTGCTGGTACATGAAAATATTTATGAAGACCTCATAGGGCGCGTTACCGAACTGGCTAAAAATATTAAAATCGGACCGGGCATGTGTTCCGACACAGACATGGGTCCTTTGGTTTCAAGAGAGCAACAGGAACGGGTCATGAATTTTATCCGGTCAGGAGCTCAGCAAGGAGCTAAAACACGAGCAGGCGGCAAAACTCCGGGGGGAGAAATGGAGTCAGGATGTTATGTTGAACCCACCGTTTTCGACAATGTTAATCCCGATATGAAAATCGTAGCAGAAGAAATTTTTGGTCCTGTGGTGGTAGCGGCTCCTTTTGAAGATCTTGATTCAGTCATTGCACGTGGCAACGATACCATTTATGGACTGGCGGCCAGTGTGTGGACTCAAGACATCAATAAGGCGCATAAAGTAGCCAAAGGTCTTAAAGCCGGTACCGTCTGGGTGAACTGTCACAATATTTTCGATGCCGCCGCACCTTTTGGGGGCTATAAGCAAAGCGGGTTTGGCAGGGAAATGGGCATCCATGCTTTGGAAAACTATACCCAGGTCAAAAACGTTATTCTCCAACTCCACAACCCTTAGGCAGGGATCAATGAGCAACGGCGCATTAAACCAAGACTACTCTTTGCTCGCCAAATAAAGTTATTGCCCATTGGACCCTGGGGTAATGCTGGGAATGCGGATTTTGAAACGGGTCCCGACGCTCGGTTTACTTTCTACCTCGATCTTACCCTTATGGGCTTCGGCAATATGCTGGCAAATACTGAGGCCCAAACCGCTCCCCCCTTCATCCCTTGAGCGGGCCTTATCTACACGATAGAAGCGATCAAATATTGATGGCAGGTCTTTTTCTGGTATTCCAATACCCGTATCCTGTATCGACAACAGGGCAAACTTCCCTTCATTCTGCAAAGATACTTTCAGTTCGCCCCCCGGTTTCGTGTATTTAATACCGTTGTGCAGAATATTCCAGATCATTTGCCGGAGCCGCACTTCATCGCCATTGATCATCACAGACTCAAGAAAGGCTATGATGATACGAATGTCTTTATCACCTGCTAACACTTCCGCATGTTTGCACACTTCCTCCACCAAGTCTCGAAGGTCCATGTGCTTGCAGTTCAGGAGAATCTGGTTTTCATCAGACCTCGAGAGAACGAACAAGTCTTCCAGCACTTTAGACATATAGTTGATTTCTTCAAGATTGCTGGCTATTACCTCCTGATATTCTTCAGGGTCACGTTTTTTGCTCAAGATCAGTTCATTTTGACCTTTCAACACTGTCAGGGGAGTTCTCAACTCATGCGATGCATCACTGCTAAACTGGCGCATCTGGGCAAAGGAGTTTTCCAACCGGTCCATCATTTCATTAAAGGTAAGAGCTAATTGCCCCAGTTCATCCTGGACTTTAAGTACAGGAATACGTTGGTTCAACTCTTGCCCCTGCCCGATATCGCGGGCTGTTTGAATGATTCGGGAAATGGGTTTCAAAGCCCTTCGGGCCATGAACCGGGCGAATAATGTTGCCAGAACAAGTACGGAGGGAACAGCTGTAAACAGAAAAATTCTCAAGTTTCTCAGGGTTTCCTGAACCGCTTCCAGAGAAGTCCCCACCTGTACCAGGTTGACCAGCTTCTTTTCCCTGATGATGGGCATGGTGATAACCCTAATAGAGTGTTTTCCATCTACCAAAAATGTTTCGTAAGAATTTGCGCCTTTAATGGCATCGGCATAGGCGGCTTGGGATAAGGGAAACTGGGAGGCATCAATATTTTTAGATCGAGATCCAACATTTCCCGAGCCATCATAAATCCGATAAAACTTGTTGAGGTTTCCGGCTCCCATGAACTGCTCAAAAAAGCTGTCGAGTCCGGGCAAAGGCGAACGATTGAATTGCATCACCGCAGAGGTGGCAACAACGGTGGCCGAAACGGTCAAAGAATTATCGACACTTTCGTAAAGCCGCTTGGAAAGGAAATAGTTAAGAAAAACGCTGAATAGAATGAGGATGATACCCAATAATGTGACGTACCAGGCAGTCAACCTGGAACGAATGGATTTGAAAGCCATGACTATTCTTTCATAATGTATCCAACGCCCCGGAGGGTATGCAAAAGCTTTTGCGAGTAATTTTTATCGATTTTTTTTCTCAAATGATTAACGTATACATCAATCACGTTGGTGAAAGTATCGAAATTATAATCCCAGACATGCTCGGCGATCATCGTTCTGGTCAGAACCTTACCCTGGTTACGCAGGAAATATTCAAGCAGGCTGTATTCTTTTCCTGTCAGTTCAATCTCTTCATTTTCACGTTTCACTTTGTGACTGACCAGATCCAAAGTCAGGTCGGCGATCTCCAGGGTCGTTCTGGCTTCGGTCTTTCCCCTTCGCAACAAGACGCGAATTCTGGCTAAAAGTTCCGAAAATGCAAATGGCTTGGTCAGGTAATCATCGGC
>JABIXH010000099.1 GCA_018664975.1 Nitrospina sp.
ATCACGATTGGTCGTGCCTTACAAAAAACGATTTATCCCTGGCCTCGCGCTTGCCGCATGTCGGTGAATTTTACGACATTCCCCACTTTCCAACCTGCAAAAACCAGATAGGACCATTCCTGGCCCGAACCTTTGGTTTTAAAGGAAAAGAGCGACCAACCCTTCGCTCACCAAAAAAATTCCTGCAATTGATCCCGATCAGCCTAAGTCATTATATGCAGGATTTGGCCTACAAGGCAGCGTTGGAGAGCGAGTTGAAAGAATAATGATACGATCCCAATTATTTTTGATTTTAGTTGTTATTAGCATCATGGGAATTTTACTAGTCCAGAGACCGGTTCCACGGGGTGACTTCTATTTGAGAATTTCGAAGGAAAAACCCTTATTTCTCGACTCACTCACGACAACTGAATTAGCAGAAACAAAATTGCAGCATGGGCTTTCAAATGTTCCCTACGAAATTGGCGTATTTGGCTCTAGCCGGAATGTTAATGTTAATTCTGGTGATTTAGGACTGCCGAATAAAAGTTTCTTTAACTTTGCTGTTCCCGGTGGCACGAGCATCCGTTGGAGCTTGCATATTTTAGAGCAACTGTCTCTAACTGGCCACGCACCACGCGCTGCTATAATCATGTTCGACCACGCAGAGCTGCAGGTTTATGGCAATCCTTGGCTCTCACCTCTTCCTACTCGGTGGAAACATGCCGCGCTGGATCTAAAGGCCGGTCTGGATAGTTCCCTTATATCGCACAAGGATGTATTGCGAATGATCTGGCGCTACGGCTTTCAGGAATTCCGCATTTTTAAACGATCCTTTAATTGGGAATTATTAACGCGCGGTATTTTGTATTATTTAGGCCTAGGAAATAACTATGCTCGGCCTGCTAAAGCAGGCGAGGTCGGTTATGCGCGAGATGGTAGCCGCCCTTTACCAGCTGACCCAAATGCAAAAATCAATATTATCAAACCTGGGCTACCTTCGGTTATCATGGGTTATTTATCGACCGACCTTGAGCGTCTGGCGGCAATCAGAAATCGAGGCGTCCGAGTGATTATTTACGAATCCCCCATTCATCCCAAGAGCGCAGAAAAGTTTGAGCTAAATGTCTCTCCAATTGCCAAACGCACGAGACAGCATTTCTTGGCCGAGTGTCGGCGATTTGAGTTGGAGTGCCATTTGGCAATCCCTTCCAATAAGCTTTTAAAAACGAAACTTTGGCGTGACGCTACCCATCCTCCAGCCGCCTTTCTTTCGTCTTATCTACGGAGCTTGATTATCCATTGATCTTCAACGCATTTACCTTCTTATTCCTATTTTTACCGGTAGTACTTATGGCCTTTTTCGCGCCTGGAATTGCAAGAAGTCGAGGGCTGGTTCTAATTGTGGCCTCACTAGTTTTTTATGGTTTTTCCGGTATTGAACATGCCATCATACTTATCACAGGTATCATATGGGTCTACCTCGTAACATACCACCAGGGCATAAAAGGTAATAAGAATAGGTTGGCCTTGGCGGTGATTCCGCCGGCACTAGCTCTGGTCTATTATAAATATACAACTTTTTTGTTGGTGGATGTGTTGCATTTGACGAAAAGTGACAACCCAACCTCTTTCGATTTATATACCAACATAATTCTTCCTGCAGGAATATCGTTTTTTACTTTTCAATTGATATCCTATGCCATAGATCGCTACCGACAGGAAATCGAAACGCCACCTCAGTTCATAAACTTTGCCTTGTATGTAAGCTTCTTTCCGCAACTGGTGGCCGGGCCTATCCTACGATTTCGCAAAGTCACGAAGCCGTTAAAAAATCTTAGCATCTATCGTCTTAACGAGAAGGACCTGAAAGAAGCTATTGGCTATATTGCTACCGGACTTGCCATTAAAGTACTGGTAGCTGATACCCTTGGAGGTTTTATTGATCCAATGGTGGATGCTCCGGGAGAACTAAGCCCCGTCAGCAGCCTTTATGTGGTCCTATCCTATAGTTTCCAGATCTATTTTGATTTTTATGGTTATTCGTTAATTGCCATTGGCTTAGGGCGACTCTTCGGGTTCCACTTTCCTACCAACTTCAACCGACCTTACGCAGCATTAAATATCAAAGATTTTTGGCGCCGGTGGCATATCACCCTGAGCTATTGGATTCGGGACTACCTTTATATTCCTCTTGGTGGAAATCGGGCCTATAAACGTAATATCCTAATTGTCTTTGGATTGTGCGGACTGTGGCACGGTGCTGGATGGAACTTTATCATTTGGGGCCTTTACCATGGTGCACTGACCGGCCTCTATAATATCTGTGAGAAATGGTGGCTGTGTATGCCCCGCTTGATTCAGATTAGCTTAAATTTCACCCTGGTATCTTTAGGCTGGGTATTATTTCTTTTCGATTTTGACGGTGTAACGGCTTTCATGAAAAGTCTGGTCGGACTAAGTTCCACAACCGTTACTCAACCGGATTGGAAGATGTGGCTCATGCTTACCCTAGCAGCTGTTGTCTGCTTTGGTCCACGTTTAGAACCGTTTATTGAATTTAGTAAAGATAGAAGAAAATTTACATTGGTCACAACAATTGGATTAGCAGGTGTTTTTGTGTTTACCCTAATTTTTATTGACCGTTCCAATACCTTTATTTATTTCCGATTCTAAATGTCTAAACCCGTCCTCCTGACTGACGTCACTCCTACTCGTCTGAAAGCTGTGAAAACAGAACTTCAGGCATCTGGTCATCTAATTGTGTTGGATGATGGTGCATTAACCAACAAGAATTTTAACGAAGAGGCCGTTAGAGCACTGGTCGCAAAAATGTACCCTAAGATCGATGTAAGAATCCTCACCCACCAGGATCACCCCGAAGTTCTTTTCGCGGCTTGCGGAACACTCCCCGGTGAGGTGGATAAACTGGAAGCTAAGTTCTTCGACAACAATCTAGCCCAGTTTCTAGCCCGCCGCTTTGGGGTTGAGGGCGTAACTAAAGCTTTTAAGCAGCTTTTAATTGAGCGGTTAAGTCGGCACTACTACATGATCCAAATGGCGAAACAACTCAAAGATGGGGTTTTGATAGCTCCACTTATATCTGATTCATTAATCCCCTCCTCTTGGCATGATGGATTGTCCATATCACCCGGCATTGAGCGCCTGAGCAAATTTCGTTGGTTTAAAAACACGGCTCTTCTCTGGCTACGGTTGGGGCATTTGATAATAACCCGAATAAACAAGATGCGTCTGACTGAGAAGCCCATTACGACCGACTACGCGTTCCAAGTGGTCTGGGGTGGAGTTGGGGATATGGGACCGGATGCCCCGCGCCACTTAAACAGGTTCGGCGATGATTTTCTGCTGGATGGTAAAAACATTCGCTTTGA
>JABIXH010000204.1 GCA_018664975.1 Nitrospina sp.
AAATAATCCGATAGAACCACTGTGCCAAGACTGTGCGAGACAACCGTAAGAAGAGTGTTCTGATTCGGGTTGGTTTCACCGGACAAATTTTGCACCAAGCCATCGATTCTGGCCTGGATCGCTTTGTACTGCGAGTAAACATCCGAAATCTTGCCCTTGAAATAGGAGATGGCATCGCCGAGATAATCGACAAAGAATTTTCGTGCCTTAATCCAATCGACATCCGTATTCGGGTCGTTGAACATCCTGTTTTTGAGGGTGTCTTCGCCGTCCTGGGTGATGTCCGCCCAGAGTCCTTCCCGGAAAATCAGAGCATCATCCTGGCCCTCCCGGTCCCCTTGCCCCATATGCTGGAGCGCCTTTTTGAAATTGGATTGCAGATTCTCCTGCATGTCACGGCTGAATCCCTTTTTCTGATCTCCTATACCGTGAACGATAAAAACTGCTAGTCGTTTGTCCATTGTAGACCTCCTGGAAACAGCTATTCTTGAATAGGCAGAAATGGTATTGATATGATATTGTGCAAAAGTTGTTCGCTGCAGTCTATTGCCAGATACTATTTTAAAAACTTACACTTCAAAGCCTGCAGGGTCTAAATTATCGTAGTCGTACCCGAATTTTCGGCGATCCAAAACGCTAAGAGGTGTATAAATTTTCTTGTCTGCGTCTGCAACCAGTTTTGAGTCGGGCCGGCCAGAATGAGATTGGGTGGCATCCCAGGGCCACATTTCATCCTCCAGATTGTGCCGGTTGGGCATTGCCCTTCTAGCATCAACGTTATCGGGGGCCGTGTGGGCAGCATCGGATTTGTCCCAGTAGTAGTCTTTGGCTGGTTGCGTGGTCGGGTATTCCATTCCGGGGTTATTAGCGAGCCATCGTTCTTTCATCAATTGTTGCCATTTTGCCCACATCCTGTCCACGTTACAATGCAGAAGCATAAAAAAAGGATCGTTGACAGCTGTCGCAAAACCGCCGGGAGGGCCTTGGTCATTACCACTCCCTACTCCCAGCACAACATGCGCACCGCCGTGTGGTTGACCCTCAAAGACAGGTTCAAAAGACCGATAGTCAGTATTTCTGAGGGCCTCATTAAAACGAACTGGGGGGACAAATCGGGACGTTAAAGGGAATGTATTACGACGAATGCCGTCCCGCTCGATGATGGTGGGGCCATGGGCCTTGTATCCTGGAAGCACCCACTTCTTCTCACTGCCATCCTCACCGGTCCACTTTAGATTCACGACCCCATTAGTGCCAAAGAAATCATCTCGCCAAATCCGAGAGTTGTTTAGACTATCCACATTGGCGCTTGTGTAGTCCCAATAGGGGAGTGTGACGTCAGCATACTTTGGGTCTGACTGTTGAAGTTCCAGTTCGAAATTACGCAGGAACACACGATGCCATGCAAAGAATGCAGGACCAGAATGCCCAAGATTAGTTGTAAACCCATGAAACTTGATGTATTTGTCGTACTCACCTCGCTCTTTGAGTAGAAATACGGCGTCTCGAAATTTATTTCGGTCTTCATCCAAAAGCCCGGCTAGATTGCGCCGAATGTTGAGGGTGGGTTCGATGTCAACATCGGTGGTGCCTCTAAGTACAATTGCGGGGGCATCGATCGATGATTGAGCATCAATTACTGCGCGTGCCAAGTCAGGTGGGGAAGCAGCGTCACCAAAGACTAAAGGCGAAGAGAAGAGCGTTGCATCATCGTTAGCCTCAACGGGAATTGAACCCCCGTTAATTTTGATATCCAAGTTATTATTGTCTTCGATGTCTATCCTGTTCCCTTTATATGCGATAGAAGCCATAAGTGTTCTCCTTTCAGTTGAGACTGTCACGGGTCATATGAAGTACCCCTCTTCATAGAACTCATCATTGTCTCTAATAATAAAACTCAATAGTCAGGAAACTCCCTTTCTAATTGGCTTGAATTCCCTCATATGGAAGAGTGGGCTGAAAAACCACTGGTTTTTCGCTAAACGTAACCACTTAGAGATTGTTGGAAAAGTAGGTTACCCTTTTTGGGGGTCTTCATCCTTCTCTAGGTGTAACTTCATGGGCCTGCTCCTCGTGGCCCTCATCTTCTGGGGAGCCAGGGGTGTCATCCACTTCCCGGTTTCTGCTATTAACAAAGAATTGAAAAATATCCATCCCAAAATATATAAGGCTTACAACCATAGGGGCAAACCAAAGCCAATGGGAAACAAAGACTTGGTTAATATAAATTCCTCCATCAAAAAAACCGCTTTCTCTTTTAAAAAAGAAGTCTCTGTCTTGATGGTTCTCTAGCTTTAAATTTATTTCGGCTTTGAATTCATCTAATTTTTTGTTTAATTTGGATTGAGAAAAGCGGAAAGACATTGCCTTCGTGGCATCCATTTTCTCTTGGATCAAAGTTTTTAAAAGAAGGTCATCTGTTGTTTTTAGAGATCTTTCATGGGTTCTTAAAGTAATCCTGTCTTCATCCTTGACTTCCTGGGTTGTTGCTGCTGTGTAAGACGCGATTTTTTTTTGAGACCTTAAGATCAGCTGTTTTAAATAACGGGACTCCTTCATTAAGACATACTTATCTTTATTCTTGGGTATGCTGCTTAGTTCATTGCCCAAGCCCAATACGTCCTTGAGCATATCAACCCAGGAGTTTGAAAACTCCGTTAAATTTTTCTCAAGTGTAATGACGGTTGCGGGGACGCTTGCAATATTGAGGACCGTAGTATAGATAGTGAATGAAAAAGCAAACCAAATGAAGGCGGCAAACTTAAGGTTAGATTGGGCATCTTTAAAAACATTCAAAAACTTTTCAATCAA
>JABIXH010000054.1 GCA_018664975.1 Nitrospina sp.
TAAATGAAGGGATGCCCTGTTTCAGTTCCACAGGGAGTTTTCTAAACGCATCACCAGAAGGATGCACCCCTAATTCTGCGTATCGCCTGCTGTCGATTATGTCTCTGAAATCATCATCGACTGCATATGCTTCAAATACTTCTCTTGCACTTCCATAGACAGAGTCATCTGGTTTTAATGCCTTATCCAACTTATCGAATTCTTCATCCAGACACTCCCTTTGAGAAGGGATGTGATCTATATGCCCAAATGTATGAAGAAGGAGTTCTGAAACAGTTAATTTTCTATCTAATCCAAGTGATTTTCTCAGTTTCTCCATCGTAAAACCCTCTTTTGATTTCTCAAGAACCTTTTCTTTTAGATAGGTTTCTGCCTCATCAAAGTTATGCTTGGTAACTAAATCCTTTATGAGTTTATCCTCGACAATTTTCTTTTTGAATGAGGGATAGAGGTTTCTATCAATTTTCATTCCACCCTTAGAAATAAGTATTTCTTTTAACTCTGCCAATGGATCAGGTGCGGTGCTTATCGCCTTGTCAATATTTGGTGGTTCGGGTGGTGTCACTGGTGGTTCTGAAGGTTGTGAAGGAAGTTTTATAACCTCATCATAATCGAAGTCTTTTTCAAAATATTCATAATTACCAAAAAAGTCGAAAAGTATGAACTCATCCTTGACTGAGTCTATTTCCTCAGGAATTTCACTCTTGGTTATCCATGCATATTTGAAGTCATTCTTGCGAGTACCACGCCCCTTCATCTGAATAAATTCACTAGGAGAATAGACTGGACGCACCATGCAGATATTCAAAATATCGGTGCAATCATACCCTGTTGTCATCATGCCAACGGTGACACAGACCCTTGTTTTTGATGTTCGGTAATGCGGATTGATTTTCGATTGTCCGTTGAGATTATTATTCCTAAAATCAATTGTCATGCGTTGCGAGTTTTCAATACTCGAAGTCACCTGAACTGCAAAGTCAGAACTGTATTGTTTTGGAAATATTCTATCCGCCAGGACATTCAAAATTTGCGTCATTTTTGCCGCATGATTTTGCGACACACAGAACATTAATGTCTTACCGATTTCACCTGTGTAGGGATCTCGCTTTGCATGCTTTAGAAAGGTTTCGCAAAAGATAGCGTTGGTATTGTCGGAAAAGAACTTCCTCTCAAAATCCTTTTGAGTGAAGGTTTCCTCATAGTCCTTCCCATCTTCGTCTACACCCTGAAAAATATAACCTTCATCCGATAGAAGTTCGGTAGTGATTTCAGTCCGTGCATCTATGACTTTGGGGTTGATTAAGTAACCTTCCTTTACTCCATCCTCTAGTGAATACCTAAAAGTTGGTTCGCCGCTATCACACCCAAAAGTGGTATAGGTATCCAACATCATTCTTTTTTCTAATTGCCGAGGATCTGAACTACCGATCCCCTCAACATCAACTGATTTCAGATAATCTTTAGGGGTTGCTGTTAGACCAAGTTTGAATCCAATGAAATATTCAAAAACTTTGCGACTTCTTGCACCAAGAGAACGGTGCGCTTCATCTGAAATTACGAGATCGAAGTGATCGGGTTTGAAGACTTTGCGGTATTTATTTCTACTTACAAAAGACTGAACAGTGGAAACAACAATTTCTGCTTTAGTCCAGTCGGATTGGTTTTCTTTCCAAACAACCGTTCTAAAATCGTTTTTTAGAACTTCATAAAATTCTTTTTGTGCCTGCGACTCCAATTCAATACGGTCTACAAGGAATAGAACTCTCTTTACACTATATAGTCGCAAAAACATTTTGATAATTGCTGATGAGGTTAAGGTTTTTCCTGTTCCTGTTGCCATTTCCAACAGAAACCTGTCCTTGCCCTCTGCAATGCTGCCTTGAACTGCTTTGACTGCTCTCAACTGATAGTCACGCAAGAGACGTAGTTTATTTGTTCTTACAAAATCATCTCGTTTCTTCTCATCCAAATAGTCGGGACTCTGGTCAAATTTGGGAAATTGTGTCTGTGCGATGTAATCAACATCAATCTCCTCAACTTCTTGCCGGGGAGGGTTGAAGTTCAGTTTTCTGAGTTCCAGTTGTTCTTGCGTTGGAAATACATCAACGACAGTCGGACTGCCTTGCTCAATATCCCAAAAATAGTGCGACACACCATTTGAGAGAATGACAAATCGACAGTTAAGGGATTCTGCGTATCCTCGTGCCTGCTCCTTCCCCACAAGAGGTGAAACAAGTTCTTTTTTTGCTTCGATGATACAGAGGGGGAAATCTGAACTGTCTTTTAGAACATAGTCTGCAAAACCTGCTTGGTTCTGCATTTCTGTGTCTACATTCACAATGCCATCGTCACCGAACAAAATCCAATCAGATTCTCTAAGTAATCTATCAATGATGATGCGTGCGTTTGCTTCTGACATATTCCAATTTTATTTGTTTGTAAATGTATGTTTTCGCACAATTATTGAACAGATGCTAGAAACTTCCCCTGCAATTCTCAATAAAATCTTTTGAACTCGAAAAATATTCTTATGCCGTATGTTCGAATATTTGTCCCATACCTTTTCTATCTACTGTCTTTTAAACCACATAGCACCATTTCTTAAAAAACCTGCATATAACCCAATTGAGAAGGTTATATTTTTAACCCTAAACCCTGCAAATTCTTCAAAATGTCTACTAAGTATCATTTATAGACATTTAATGTAAACCCATATATCTAAACACTTTATTTTTATTAACTATTGACTTCTCTAAAATAATGTCTTAATATATGCCCATACGGGCAATATATAGACATTTCCAACCGACAGGGAGAATTCAA
>JABIXH010000053.1 GCA_018664975.1 Nitrospina sp.
CAGGCTTATCAGGCGGCACAAGGCAATCCCAGAAAAAAAGTATTACTGCCCGACTCTGCCCACGGCACCAATCCGGCCAGTGCCACACTATGTGGATACAAGTCCGTTCAACTTCCATCGAATGCAGAAGGAACCATCGATGTCGCAAAACTTGAAGCGGCGATGGATGAAGAAACAGCGGCCATCATGCTGACCAACCCGAACACACTCGGAATGTTCGAGAAAGATATTTTAAAAATCACTGAGATTGTTCACAAAAAAGGAGGGCTGGTTTACTGCGATGGCGCCAACCTCAATGCTGTCATGGGCATCACAAAAATGGGAGACATGGGAATCGATGTGCTCCATATCAATCTGCATAAAACTTTTTCTACTCCTCATGGCGGGGGCGGGCCCGGTGCAGGCCCCGTATGCATTAAAGATATTCTGGAACCTTATCTACCTGCTCCAATCGTAGAGAAAGTCGGCTCAAAATATCGCTTGAACGCTGACCGGCCTCAAAGTGTAGGCCGGTTGAAATCGTTCAACGGTAATTTTGGCATGCTCCTGCGTGCCTATGCCTACATCCGAACACTTGGGCCAGAAGGCATCCGCGAGGCCGCGCGATCTGCGGTACTCAACGCCAATTATATTCGCGCTAAATTAAAGGATACCTTCCACCTGCCCTTCAGTGGACCCAGCCTGCACGAATGTGTTTTCAACGATAAAGGCCAGGGCATCACCACGATGGATTTTGCCAAAGCACTCATCGACCACGGGTTTCATCCTCCGACGGTTTATTTTCCGCTCATTGTTAAAGGTGCGTTGATGATTGAACCGACCGAAACCGAATCGAAAGAAACGCTCGACAATTTTATTGAAGCCATGCAGTCCATCGCTAAAAAAGGCAAAGAAGACGCCGACAGTTTTCACGCCTCGCCAAGACTATCCAAAGTGTCGCGTCCCGATGAAGCTCAGGCGGCACGCAACCCCAAACTACGCTGGGCGGCCCACCACCGCGGGTAATTTGCGGCCGTGGAATTCTACCTTAACTTTAGCGCCCGGTTCATCTGTCACTTTGCTAAAACATCCGATTTCCGTTACAATAAAACCTAACCTTTTAACTGAAGGCTTACCGGTATGGATCAGGAACAAGCGTTGGAGTTGATTGAAAAGCTTTCTTTCTTTGATGATTTCACTGAAAAAGAAAAACATTTTCTCAGTACTCTGGGAAGCCAAATCTATAAATACCTGCCTTCAGATACCATCATCCAGGAAGGGGAAAAGGATTATTCTTTTTTCATACTGCTAAAAGGAGTGGTGGCTATAGTTAAAAGTAACCCTACCGATAAGACCATCACTAAACTCAAGGCCGGATCCGTGTTCGGAGAAATTGCCTACGTTGCTAAACGCGAACGAACCACCAGCGTCATTGCCGATGGAGATGTCATCGCGCTGAAAATTGATACTAAAGATATAGATACTCTCAGGCCAGAGATTCCCACCAAATTAAAAGCGAAATTGATCGAGATTCTAGTGACCCGACTGGAGTCCATGAACGAACAGGTCACCCGAAATTTTTAGTGACGTACCCCCATAAGTAATTAGTAGCAAGTGTCCGCAGTTATATGCTCGCCAAGCTAGTGGCCTTTCCATTTGGCGTTGATGGCAAGAGAACCCATGCGGATACCACCCATTCTAAGGCTGGTCAAAAGATCAAGGGAAGGAAGGAAAAATACTCCGCGCGAAACCGGAGGACGAGATACGGAGTCTCCATACTCTTCCAGTTCAGCCGGGTTATTGCTATAGGTCATAGTATACCGGCCTGACCCCGATGCGGTCTTGCAGGGAAAACTGTTTTGGTATTGGGTTGAAAGGACTTCCTCTTCGCCCTGAAACCGTTGGGTAAAAACAAAACTGCTCTGCTCGGTATCGAGGTTAGTAACCCGGTCGATCAAAATATTTTCTGCGATGGGTTCTGCAATTGCCGGGGTAAAGCTTTCGGCCACCACTTCTTCAATGAGCTCCCCATCTTTTCCAAACATCTCGCACACCTGATGGGCTATTTCGCGATTCAGGTCCGCATAGTCAGAAGAAAAATAGAGCAGGATGTCCCCTTCAGTTTCAGGAACGTCCTCCTCTTCTATTTCGGTTTCTTCAAAAACCCCAAACCCGCCGGGCACCGGTTTGTCGGGGGTGAGCCAGATCCAGGACATGGGGCCGAAGCCAACCATTGCATGGTGCTTCTCCTTGCCAGCAATTTCCGAGGCCATTCCTGGAGTCTGCGCGCCAATTCTCGCCACGTTCATAGTGATCAACGGCAGGTCTTCAAAACTATAAACCTGAATCAATGAATGTTTTTTGGGGGAACTCAACACCCCTTCCTGCGATTGAATAAAACACCTCCGGAGAACTGAAAACTTCTGCCTGTTTCAAAGGAGAATCAGGGTTCACTTTGAATTAAAGCTTTGGTATCTTCCATGAAATCCTGACTGGGATCGACAAACTTCATTACCACACGATGGGTAACAGGATCGGTTTCCAGAGCATCGCAACGTAGAATTTCTGTCAGCATTTCATGCTTCTTCATTCCCTGAGTCTGATGAAAATCGAGAGCCACCAAACCTCCTTGAATCAGGGGATATACCAACTCTACCGATATCGCTTCCAGTGAAAGGTCGATGGTTTTACACGCCACCCACTCTTCCATGACATAGACAAAGGCCGCAATTTCTACTATGGAGCGCGGTGAAATTCTTTTATTCGTTTCACTATTCATAAAATTTGGTCCTCCGACCTTTGCTAAACTGAATAGGGTTCCAGGACCTTGCTTCTCGTTGCCCTGTTATATCTCGTCTTTAGGCTTCATGCCTAGTGGGTTTTATCAAAACCTGCATGAAAAAGCAAAAAGCCTTTATAAAGATGAAAGGTGTAGAAATGATGGGATATCAGGGTTTGGGAAAGCTGAGGATTTCGTCGGTGAAAAACCGTTTCTCACATTTATCGATGCTGGATTTGACGAGGGAATGCTTAAACGCACTGTCTATACGAATCCATCGTTCCGCCATATCTTCCTGCACTCCACACGCGAGAATGGACTCTTTCAAAATTTTGGTACGCAAATCAAATAGCTCTTCGGTGATATACATATGACGGTGGACATTCTTCGGCATACCGCCGGAATAGATTTTTCCACCCCCCATATTGGAAACCATGAAATCAGTCTGCTGATTTTCAATAAGCTCCTGCTCAATATGCAGAAAAAAATTCTTCAGCCAGGGGTGTTCGTATAGTTTGTCATAAAAAAGTTTATGAACTTTTTTCAGCATCTCCTTGCCACCGATATCCTGCAACAGAGTTTTATCTTCCATCTTCCCTTTTTCCGTAACTCGGTGGTCGCCGGTCTTGCTTGGGGCCGTCCCCGTGAACCAGATTGAGTGCACCCATCAGGTATTCATCGTTTGGCTCAATCAATCTTGCTACCACATGATAAATTTCTGGGTTGGTTTCATTAGGGTTGCTATCGCAACGAAGGACTTCGGCCTGCACCTGATTCTTCTTCATCCACTCGCTATGTTCCAGGTCAATAGTGACTAAATCAGCCACTTGAAGCCTTTGCTGAACTTCCAGGGAAACCCCTTCCACCGAAAGGTCAAGGACTTTGCAGTCAGACCAATGGCCTCCGATCTGAATTTTAACAACCAGATCCACCAAGGAACGTGGAAAACCTCTCTTATCCTCTCCCATATCGCTCTCCCCATTTTGATCCACAGTGAATCAAGGCAACAGGAACAAATCACAGCGATATTTACCACGCCTTCCCCAAAAAATCAAAAAACCTTTACCCATAATGGGTAAAGGTTTTGATAATACGAACTCTAATTTTCATACCGAGTCAAAGGGGCAAAACTTCATAAAACCCAAAAAACTCTTAATTTCCCAGCAAAGACCATGACGAGCCAGCCCCACGCTAATTGGTTAACCCACGTAGCGGACTTTGCTCGCAGGTGTACGAGTATCCATATTTTTACCGCGTGAAGTATGGTCATCAATTTCTGCGGCACAACCAATCATCCTGCCGAACAGGAAAGTCGCAAAACTGGCGGACTCAATATCTTCTTCTTTCATCTTGCCATCCATGAAGTCAGACCAAACCACCTTAAGCAAGATAACAGCGATGACCGCATCGATATTTACGCAATAAACATTTTTGCTGACCTTCGCCTTGAACAAAGACTCAACGAGACTATGGTAAAAATCGAGAAAAACGTTATTGATGCCCTTTTCTTTAAAAAGGTCTCTCACAAAAACTTCGCGAGGATCGTAGTTAACATCTTTTCCTTTGAACACCGGGTGATTGACGCAGGGAAGTTTGGCATAATCAAGGTTGCCAACTGCTTTCTGCTCTTTTTTATAATCGGAGTATTTATTCGCCACTTCCATAGCCATCGCATCAAGATCAAGACCATGTCCGGTATCCGCGGCATTTTTAAGGCCTTTGCCTTTAAAGTTTTCCAGCAAGAAGGCGGCCGCCTCGTAACCGTTACCGCCATGGGCGAATCCGGTATGGGTGAGAAAACCAATAAAAGCCTTGTTCACCTGGACCCGTTGAGGCTGTTCAGGTCCATCAGCACTAACCGCTCCTTTGGCACCCTGAGCCGAGATGGTACCTGGTCCGTTAGTGATGATGAGTCCAAGCAATACCTGAAACTCGTAGAGTTCTGATTCAGAGGGCTGACGACCCAGAAGCGTGACAAACGCCGTTTTGGTAAAACTGTAATTGGGTATCAACTCTTCCAGCTTGACTCCGGCGATGCTGTCTTCGGCATGTCGTGAGGCAGGAGCTGAGGCGCCAACGATGGTGCTATAGATACGTGAGTACCAGGGCAAACGCGCCAGGGTCACTTTGGAGATTTTTTTGGTCCTCAATGCTTCCCAGCCGAGAGTGGTCCAGACGGCTCCAAAAAGTGCATCGGTGGAGAGCTTGCCACCATTGGCTTCTGCAAAGTCCTGCACAAACTGGACAAAGACAGAGTAACCCGCTTTATTGAGACAATCTGTCAGCTTTTTAGCACAAGGATCCTCTCCATCAGCAAGCAGAGCATCTTTATGCTTATCCGCCTCTTTCAACTGGGCGGCATAATCAAACTTCTCACGCGCATCGTCCATCTTGGTAAACTGAAACAACTCCGTCAGTGCTGCGGAAGCGTCCATGGCTTTTTGCACCATTTTCTTACCACATATGGCAACCGCCGAAGACACCACAGTATTCGGTGAACTTCCATTTTCCCTGGCCGCTTCTGCCGCCGCCAGAGTGGCCTGACCATGCTGATTGACATACATGTTCAGCACAATGTTGGCAATTTTTTCGCCATAGTCACAGGTATAGACCCGGGTCAATGCATAGACCAGATTCGCTTCAAAGCTTTTAACAGAAGCATCAAGAATCGAAGTGTTATGAATTTTGGAAACCTGGGTTTTCGGATCCATCATGGAAGCACCACTGGCATCCTTAAGGGACTCCCGACGATGCTGGGCACCGACCATTTGGTTCAGAGCGTCGATCTGCTGATTATAGGGTTCTGACGCCTCAACAATCGGGGTATCCAGCTCAGGGGGCAGTGACAGGCCCTGGTTATTTCCAAACCAGCTTTTCAAGTTCAGGCTTCCTTTAGGTTCAAAGTCCGGTTTTTGCCCGTTAAGCTCCATGACCTTGGATACAGCCTCAGGAATGTGAGCGATGTTGGTCACCAATGCGCCTTTTTTGGAGAAAATTGGTTTTTGTGGAGTGTAAATTCCATCCACACCAAAATAATCCATGAACCATTGTTCTTTCGCCAAAGCGTCATCTCCAGAACCCGCCAGTGAACCGGCATGTCCACAAGCTTTGCTCAGTCTTGCTTTCCAGCGTCCTACCACACAGGCTACGATGGGTTTGTCTGATTTCAGACCATATTCATAATATCCGCCCGGCTCGCTGTACATAACCGCCACTTTCGAGCGATCATCATTGCCAAAGGCATGCAAAAACTCTTTCGCCCCATATTGGATATAAACATCTTTTCCGCTGGAAACAGAGGTGGTGGTTCCCCACCCTGCAGTAGTCAGATAAACCGCGATGGTGGTGGTGAAATTCCCTGAGTTGGAAAACAAGGCAACAGTTCCCTTGACCAAGGACTCTTCGGGAGCGTTGCCACCCAACGCACCGCCAAGGCGAATGTGATTCCAGGCATCCGCAAGCCCCAGACAGTTGCCGCCAAACAGGTCAACACCGTTGGCCTGACAAATAGCGCGCATGACACGAGAATCCTTGACTGATACCTTTTCAGTCAGAATGATGGCTTTTTTAAGATCCGGGTTTTCGCGCACCGCTTCGGCGATCCCATCCTTCACGCCGGAGGGAGGTAAATAGACCACAACGGTGTTGAATTTATGACCGGCTTCCATGCCCTCTTTAATAGAGTTATAAACAGGGATTTTCCCGGTTTTGGTTACCAGTGATTTACCGGACTTTCCGGGGCCGGTTCCAAACACAATATTGCCACCGGAATAATCGTTGCTGATAGGGGTTACTCCTGAGCTTTCTTTGCCCAAAATATTTAAGACAACAACCCTGTCTTCTTTGACTGCCAGTTCAGACAAGGAGTTGATGCCGCAGTAAAAGGGGAAATCTCCCACGCCTTGCTTATGCATTCAAACCTCCAAAACGGTAAACAATTTTAATAGATATTTAAAGTTCGTTAAGTCCTGTGCCCGGCCTGATTTTGCCATCCGGAAATACGAGACTTAGATTTTTAGTTTCGCTTTAATTTCATCCTTACCGCCGTTTTTCATCCACTCATTGATTGCCAGAGTGTAATTGATCACTTCAGACATAGCACTGTCATGCCCGAAGAAACGGTAGGGAAGTCCCAAAGAATCGAGTATTTCTCGCAGATAATTCATCCCGCGAATAACATTCGGTCCGCCACGCCCCACGACAACAAACAAGGGAGTCGGCCCATGAGTCTGGAAAAAATCTCGCAGTCCATCACCCATGGCTCGGAACGTTTCATAGATATCTGTGTTATTGGCTTTACCACCGATGATAAAAAGCACATTGGATTGGGGCAACCAGTATTTGAAACTGATCCTGGAAATATCGTGCATTTTTTCATAGGGGGGATTACCACCAAAATCCGAAGAGATGGTAGCGTCTTCACCCAGGAGTTCTGTAACCATGGCGTTGGCACCCCCGCCAAAAGTTGGTGCCGTAATGGTGCCCTTGTCATTCATGACAAATACGTCACTTTGACCCTGATAGGTTCGTAGTTGATTGATCTCCTGTTCAAACTCAGAGTAGTCGGAAGCGAATAAATGCGATGGAAGGTGCAAACGCTTCCAGGCCGGGTCATCCTGATCAAACGCACATTTAAAGTCGCAGGCAATCGGAGCCAGGCGTCCCCCTTTACCGGGTTGCATGCGGATAGGATTGAGCTCCAGCATCATCATGCCATAGTTGTTATAAAGGTCCCAGAGCTTGGGCAGGTTCTGCACCAGCGGACTGATCACCGCAGGAGGTGCGCCAAGTTCCATTAAGGCGTTGGAAACATGAAATGCTTTCAGTCCCGTCAAGGCATCAAACGGTACAACTCTAATTTTATCTTCCTCGAGTTCTTCAATATCTATTCCACCATGATGGGTAACGGTCATCACCGGGCACCGATGCTCGGTGCTTTCCGAAATAGAAAAATACACTTCATAATCAGCGGGTACCGCACCTTCATAAGTCACACCATCAGATTTTACTTTACTGAACCCATCGACATGCTCAGCAAAATAAAGACGTTCCTTTTCTTTCAAGGCATCGGTGATGTTGTCGACCCGGCCCAGTAAACCGGACTTGCCTTTTTTACCCACCCCACCTTTGAACAGGGGTTTTATAAAAACCTGACCGTGCCGCTTGATCATGTCTTTAATGTCATCGACACTGAGTTCTGGGCCTCGAACTTCAGAATGGGGAAATTCTACGAGGTCCAACAGTTTACGCCCCCAAAGCATGCCAGTTATCTGCATCGTTTTCTCCTGCCTTCCAAAATAAAAAGGGGTTTAAAGATTGAGAGTCTAAATAATCAATAATTTATAGGAATTCTATCGGACTAACATCCGGCTAAATTCATGTATTCACTTAGTTTCAGGGTAATTCGAGGGTTGTATTGTAAGACATTTCGGTATTTTGTCAATAATATCCTGAACGAATCATTGTAAGAATAAATTGAAAAAAAACACAACTATCTTGGAGGGATTAAAAACCTTATTTCAATCGCTTTTTAAGCTCTTTGATGCGGAATTTTTCTTCATCACGGGAGATAAAATTTCGCGAGGAATCGTATTCAAGCATGAGGATTTCAAAACGTAACGCAGATCGAACCGCTTCAAAGTAGTCTCGCCCCGATTCAACTTTGAAGGTGATAACCCGGGTATTGAATTTATTCGGCCTGACTTGTTTCAGGAACCCATCAATGGTCTCGGGGGTAATTCCTCCCCCCACCGAAACGGGAATCTTTTTCCTTTGGATTTTCTTGACCGCCTTTACCACCAGGGACATGAAGCCTGCTGACCAACGGGGTGCCTTCATGGATTCCGACAGGTCACTACAGCCGATGGTAATCTCGTCAATATATTTCGCTTCTGGAGCAGAAAGAATTTCATCCAGTTGCCTGACAGCAGTTTCGGTTTCAATATTAATCTGTTTTTTCACCCGCTCAAATTGCATGGGGGTGGTGAAATCGCGTACCGCCGAAATAAAGTTTTCCAAGCCATAAGGAGATTCCACCATTGGAGCAATCAAACCATCAATATTCATAGGGAGGAATTGTTTGATATCGTTCCTGGCATTAGGTCCACCTATCTTAACCACCGCAGGTAAAACTTCTCCTGCGGCCTCCACCCAATAGCCGACTTGCTCCATGCTCATGGCCGCATCTTCAGTCGACAGCTTGAGTCCGCAAGCTCCAAACTCATTTTTCAATTGTAAGAAAGTGGACCGTAATCCTTTATCAGGTTTGACCGGAACTACCTTCAAAATCGTTTTTTTTGATTTCATTTATCGTTCCCCCTTACAGCGGAAAATGACAGAAGGATCAATTCGACCGATGGAAGCACAACCTGTCAGAATCATGGCTTTTTTCAATTCATTCATCTTTTCCCTTAAATAAAAGGATACCCCCTCTTGACCCGCTCCAAATGCGGCAATACAGATTGGGCGCCCGATCATGACAGCATCGGCCCCCAATGCCAGCATTTTGAGGATATCAGTGCCTTCACGAATACCCCCATCGAC
>JABIXH010000050.1 GCA_018664975.1 Nitrospina sp.
ATCGCTTACAATAAAACGGGAAGGGCTTCTGCCCTTCCCGTTTTTTATTCCCTTCAATCTGGCAAAAATATGCGGGTTAAAGTTTCCAGTCTTTGATGGTTTCAATAGATGATTGGTGGGTAAGGTCAAAATGGATGGGGGTCACCGATATATAGTTTTTACTCACCATCACACAATCGGCCCCTTCTTCAACTTCATCGAACCGCATTTCACCCGCCATCCAATAATAGGTATTGCCTCTCGGGTCTACACGTTGGTCAAACGATTCAACGACCCTTGATTTTCCCTGACGGGTAATGGCTACTCCGGCTATCTCATTTTCCGGAACATGCGGCACATTTACATTCAGAACAATACCCTCGGGCAGTCCTTTGGCCAGGACTTTTGTAATCAGCTTACGGGTGAACTTTGCCGCTGGTATGAAATCAGGGTTTTCATAGGTATCCAGGGAAACAGCAATACTGGGAACCCCCATAATCATCGATTCCGTTGCGGCGGAAACAGTCCCTGAATAAAGGGCACAAATACCCAAATTCCCCCCCAGGTTAATTCCTGAAACTACTATTCGAGGTGGTTCTTCCAGCAAAACGGCAATGGCCAGTTTCACACAATCGGCAGGAGTTCCATTCACGGCATATCCAATGAGCCTGCCCTCCTCCTCAACCTTCCTCACTTTGAGTGGCTGGGTTAGGGTAATAGCGTGCCCCATGGCACTTTGTTCTGTTTCTGGAGCAACGATGATCACATCGTCCTCCTTGCTGAGTTCCCGATACAGGGTTCTCAGGCCATCAGCGTTGAACCCGTCGTCATTACAAAGTAAAATCATATGAAGTCATTAATGTTAAGTAGAAAAAAAGGGGCGCCTCCTGTTGGAAACGCCCCAAACTGCAAGATACCATCACCAGCACAACGATAGGAAAAAGTACAACCCATAAGATTAGGCGAGGGTTACCTCAGCCCAATAGATCTTTACTCATTGGCCTCACAACCACTACCGGTGAGCATTATCAATAGCAAAGATGAGTTGTTGCTAACCAATAAAGCCTTTGCTCGTTGGCCCCACGCCGAGTGGATTAATTATGTTTTCCGAAATACTCCTGAGATCCTGAAGGATCCGCCTTCATGCCATCTGCGCCTTCCTTCCAGTTCGCTGGGCATACTTCTCCATTTTTCTCATGGAACTGCAACGCATCGACCATTCTCAAGGCTTCATCAGTATTTCTTCCCAGAGGCAGGTTATTGATGAGTTGGTGCTGAACCACACCGTCTTTGTCGATCAGAAATAACCCGCGAAAAGCGATTCCTGCCTCATGCATGACCCCGTAATCGTAGGTAATTTTCTTGTTCAAATCCGCAACGAGTGGATAGGCAATATCACCAAGGCCGCCCTTTTTGCGATCCGTATTTCTCCAGGCCAAATGCGAGAAATGGCTGTCAACTGAAACACCCAACACTTCAGTATTCCGCTTCTTGAATTCATCCATCGCTTCGCTAAATGCAATGATCTCGGTAGGGCAGACAAAAGTGAAATCCAAAGGGTAGAAAAATAAGATGACGTACTTTCCCTTATAATCGGAAAGTTTAATTTCTTTGAAACTGCCATCAGGCATCACAGCTTGTGCGGTGAAACATGGGGCAGGTTTGGCAACTAATGCTGACATATTTAACTCCTCTATAAAAACATTGTTTTATGAAAGGACTACTTTATCACAATTTTCCTTAAGCGTTCAAATGAGATCAGCAAGACTCTAAAAAGCTTTTATTGCTCTGGGAAGCAGAATAAATCCTGTTTAACTACAGCCAAATCTTGACACACAAGAGCGCCCTACTTACAATAATTTAGCAGTCAACTCCGTGTGGCCCTTTAGCAGAGGTTCATCCGGGGAAAAGCTCGTAGAGCCAAGATAATGCTAGTTAGCCATGGGTTATGGCTTCTTGCTACCCTCGCTAGAAGGCTATAAAAAATTTTATGGAAATACTGTTTTTAGGAACCGGCACCTCAACAGGGGTTCCCTCACTATGTTGCGACTGCGAGGTTTGCCTGTCCAAAGATCCACGTAACAAGCGGTTGCGTTCATCCATTCTGGTCCGGCAAAACGGCCACACCATTTTGGTCGATACTTCCACCGACCTCCGACAACAATGTCTGCTCTACGGAATTCAGAGCATTGACACAGTCCTTTATACGCATCACCATGCCGACCATGTTCACGGAATAGATGAGTTGCGAAGCTTTAATTTCTTCAACAAAACCGCATTACCTGTATATGGCAATGCCCAAACTCTGCATCATCTGAGTAAAAACTTCAGTTATATTTTTGGAGAAACCGAGCAGATTGGGGGAGGAATTCCACAATTGACCCCTCAAGAACTGGAAGACAAAACTTATAACTTCGGAGATATCCCTGTTACCCCTCTCGACATTCATCATGGCAAGCTAATCATCAATGGGTTCCGGTTCAAAGATTGCGCCTACATTACTGACTGTAGCGGCATACCGGACCCCTCCCGGGAAAAATTGAAAGGTCTGAAGGTTCTAATTCTGAACGCCCTGGGATTCAAACCGCATCCCACCCATTTCAGCCTCAGTCAAGCCCTGGAAGCCGCTGAGGACCTGAAACCTGAAAGAACCATCCTGACCCACATCAATCATCATTTCGATCATAAAAAAGTGTCTCAGGACTTGCCAAAAGGGGTGGAACTGGCTCTGGATGGAATGCGGATTGAAATTTAGCCGGGCCAGGCTCGGAGGGAATGGGGAAAAGACGAGTCAAGCCGAGGAAAAGGGTTGCTCGCCAGACAGAGCTATTGCTAGTTGCCTCCCCTGCTCAGGGGCGGCTCGCCGGGGCTAGTCCAGATCGAAGTCTCGCAGGGGTTTTTCGCCGGATTTATCGACATGCTTTTGTGATTCTTTAAAAATTTCATCGAGAACCCTGCCCCGCTCCTTCTGGTTTGCGCTATTTTTTTTAAACAGGTTTTCCTGCTCCTTTTTCTGGTGTTCCAAACCCTTCACCATATCAGTAAGAGAGACCGCAGGCTTGGGTTTCCTCTCTTCCCATATTACCTCACCCGTTTTTTGATCTACCTGAAGTTTAGTTTCGCAACAAGGGCAGAGTATCTCAAGTTTTTTTGATCCCATCATTCCACCTGCAACAAAGTCATTAATAACTTGCCTCCATACCGGGAAGCCGTTATTAATTATATCAGATTTAATATCACCTCTTAAATCTAGAAATTTTACCCGCTTGCTTTTCGCCCCTCTCCAAAACTCAAGGGGGTTTATAGCAAATCATGCTTTTAAAATGGGGATAATATGAAAGGGTATTTCATTACAGGAACTGATACCGGCGTTGGCAAATCCGTGGTGACTGCCTGCCTCACCACCCTGCTCAAAATCCGGGGTGAAGATGTCGGTGTGATGAAGCCCATCGAAACCGGAGTCGACCCCGAATGCAGTTCCGCCGCGAACTCCGATGCCAAGTTTCTGCTGGAAGTCTCTGGCGTACAAGATTCTATGGAAGACATCTGCCCCTACCAATTAAAAACTCCGGCCTCTCCCTATCAGGCGGCCCGAATAGAAGGAAAAGAAATTGACCCGGAAAAAATAATGGAAAGATTTCGGGTGCTTCAGGCTAAGCATTCCATGATGCTGGTCGAAGGCATAGGCGGTCTCCAGGTACCGATAACCCGCCGCTACCATGTAGCCGACCTGGCCTTACAAATGAACCTTCCCTTGATCATTGTCAGTCGAATGCAGATAGGCACATTGAACCATACCCTCCTGACCCTCCAATCAGCACGACAACATGGGCTGAAGATCAAAGGGGTGATTCTTAACCCCTCTCATGAAGGCGAATTAAATGAAATTGAGGAGGAACAAGGCGCTCTAATCGAAGAATTTTCAGATACACCGGTGCTGGGGAATTGCCCTTTTATTCAAGATGTTTCTTCTGAAGGAATAAAAAAGAATGTGGAGAAGATCAAACAGGCATTGCTAGAGAGTTTTTCTTAGCCTGTCTATTGCATGCGTAAAGCGGGGTAGAAGCATCGGGAATTTTTATTTTTAATTTTTAGTGGCTGTTGAGACCCGTCACTTCTCAGGGTCGGACTTGAATTCATAGCCTTTTTCGCGGTGGGTAATAATATGCTTTGGCGATTGAGGTTTCTTCTCAAAATATTTACGCAGGCGGGCCACGAAATTGTCTACCGTTCTGGTTTCTGTTTGGGGATCATAACCCCAGACTTTTTCCAGTAACTCCTCGCGAGTAACAATCTTTCCTTGTTGCGACACCAGTAATTTCATTAACAACGCTTCTTTTGCAGTCAGGTAGAATTCATCAGAACAACCCTTGGCTTTGCCGCTGGAAAAATTGATCCACATTTCACCAAACTGAAATACCTCCTGGTCGTGGACCGGTTCTTTGTACCACTCCCATCGACGCAGGATGCCTTTGACCCTCAGCAGGAGCTCCGGCAGGTGGAACGGCTTGGTTAAATAGTCATCCGCCCCTGCCGCCAGCCCTAACTCCCGGTCTTCGTCTGTAGACTTGGCAGACAACATTAAGATTGGGAACCGCATGTCCGTGTTGCGAATTTTTCTGGCTACTTCCAGTCCACTCAACTTGGGGAGCATGATATCCAGAATCATCAAGTCAAAATCTTCCTCCCCTAGAAGATCCATAGCCACCTGTCCGTTTTCGGCCAGGGTGACGTTATATCCCTCCCGTTCCAGATTAAACTGCAGTCCTTTGGCCAGGTGCGCCTCGTCTTCAACCACAAGAATTTTTTTACCGTTATTATTCATCATTCGCCTGGTTTATACCTCAACTTCGCGGCTGACCGGAAGCTGTACGGAAAATATCGAGCCCTTCCCTCTACCCGGACTGGAAACCTTCAACCGACCTCTATGGTTTTTAACAATTTCACTGGAAATAAACAAACCCAACCCAGCGCCTTCTATATTCTGAGTGTCCTTGTTTTGTACTCTATAAAACTTTCTAAATATTTTCTTAATATCCTTTTTTTCAAATCCGATTCCCTGGTCCTGAAAATTCACTTCCCAATATTTACCGATTCTTTGCAGGTTTATAATCAACGAAGAACCCGCAGGAGAATACCGAAGTGCATTACTGATTAGATTATTGAACACCATTCGTAAAGCCCTTTTGTCCAAGCTTAGAGTAGGGGAGACCCCAAGCTTTAAATCCAGTGAACATTGTTTTTCCTCAAACTGGCGTTTGTGTCCCTTGACCACTTCTGCAATGAATTCACTCAGGTTCACTGGCTGGAACTGCATGGCCATGCTCTTGGGGTCGGCCTTGCTTGATTGCAGGATATTGTCGATCAACCCGGAAAGGCGTTGCGTGTCTGACAACATGGTTTCGACAAAATCCATTGTTTCCTCAGTCGAGACATCCTGATATTTTAGAGTTTCCAGATAGAGCTGAATTGAGGCAAGCGGGGATTTCAATTCGTGCGAAACACTGGCCACAAAATTACTTTGCATCTGGTTCAAGCGGTTTTGCTTGTTCCAATATACAAAGATCACGTATACCCCTGCGAGAATCAATAGCATCAGGAAACAGCCTTCAAACAATATCAGCCACTGAATTTCAGCGGTGAACAAATCTGGCCGAATTCTTTGGGCAAACTCCTTGATCGCAAGGTTGTTTTCCAGGTACCAGTTTATCCAAACCGCCATGAGCACGATCCAGGCTACCTGAACCCCGATAAACACCATGATGGGATGGAACAAATTTCGCAATCTACCCATTGACCCCTCTAACTCATCTTACACTTCCGATAATCACCACTTACTCACAACCTTCTGATTTCTACTACTTTACCAATCCCCGAGCCTAAATTGAAAGTTTAATTGCATAGCGTCACCGCCCGTGCCTGATGGGATATTACAAAAGTTTTACATACGCTTTTAGCGAGTCACGATACCATTAGAGCAGAAAACAACTTTCATTTGGGGAGCTTTTCATGACTAGTGATACCACCGATAATTACCAACTAAAATTTAACCCAATTGCCACCTCCGTTCTCGTCACGGTACATGCTATGTCGTTGTTGGCTTTTTTCCCCTTTGCATTTTCCTGGAGTGCTGTAGCCGTAATGTTTTTTCTGTACTGGGTCACAGCATCACTAGGCATTTGCCTGGGCTTCCATCGCTATCTCACACATCGAGGTTTTTCCCTGCCAAAGTGGCTGGCTTATACAGTAGTCTTTTTTGGAACTCTGGCCTGTCAAAATGGCCCCATCAAATGGGTTGGACAACATCGTATGCATCACGCTGGCTCGGACACCCCCGAAGACCCGCATAGTGCCAAAAAAGGTTTCTGGTGGGCACATCTTAATTGGATGTTTTTTACCCATTCCAAATTTGATGACGAGCAGGTGTTGCACGATTACACCAAGGACTTTTGTGAAGATCCATTTTACAAGTTTCTCGATAAATATTTTGTTTTAGTTCAATTTGCGTTCGGATTCACCCTGCTTGCCATTGGTGGGCTTCCCTGGGTTGTTTGGGGAATCTTTGTCCGCCTGGTGGTGACTTATCACTCCACCTGGCTGGTAAACAGCGCGGCGCACTGGTACGGCTATGTGACCTTTCCCCTTAAAAATGATCTTTCTACCAATTGTTGGTGGGTAGGACTTTTGGCTTGGGGAGAAGGCTGGCACAATAACCACCACGCATTTCCGAAGTCTGCCCGACATGGTTTGCGGGCTTGGGAGATTGACATGACCTGGTGGGCCATTTGCTTTTTGGAAAAACTCGGCCTCGCTAAAGATATTAAAGTGGCCAAGTTGATCCCAAACCCGGATAGCCACGAAAGTGAAGCTCCGGCATTTATCGGAAAAATTATCACCCAGACTGCCTGATTCACAATCCTTTTAAATATTAGTAAAATGCCGCGCCCTTTTTGGGATGCGGCATTTTTTTTACTTACGGGAATGCAATAAAGACTCTATAAGGTGTGATAATTGGTACACGCCTAGTGGAAGTTGAACTCTACATGGTAACCCGTGTACTTGCGCATGTTAATCACTCGGGTCTCAAAAATCAGGTACTGCCCCTTTATGCCGGTCAAGCGATCGGTGAAATCAGGAATTTTATCGAGATTATGACTGGTTATTTTTTCGGGAACAGAGTGGACCGGATAAACCAGTTCCTGCACGGTTGCGTCCTTTACCACATACTTTTTTAAAGACTCCGGAAGGAGATCATGTGCTTTATCGCGAAGAGAAAGCAAATCAACCTCCTCCACGCCTCCTTTCAGCATTTTGCGCCAATTCGTTTTGTCGGCAAAATGTTCCGCTAGAATCACTTCAATTTGACCCGAGAGAATTCTCTCCGGGACTTTGGCAATAATCAATCCTTTAACAGCCCCCTGATCGATCCAGCGATCAGGAATGTTAGTGTGCCGAGTTATGCCGACCTTCACTCCACTGGTTAAAGAAAGATAAATAAAGTGGTCGATATTGCAATGGGTCCGCCAGAACTCACGGTCGGCTTCACTCCCCTTTTCATGCACGCATAGTTCAGGACGAACTGAACACATGGCATTTTCCGGTAAATCCCGGGAACAGACAAAACAATACCCCTGGTCATAGGATTTGCGAGTCTTCCGTCCGCATTCAATACAGGTAATGGTGCCCGACCAATGCAAATCGATTAGCTTCCCGATATGCGAATTCATGGGATATAATTTTTTATCAAGATTTAAAAAATACGCAATCGGTTGATGAGCTTCCACATTCATTTTTCGAAGCTGACCCAAAAGTTTCATCTAAGACTCCATGAATTAATGATCTTTTTTCTGATCCGATCGGGATAAGAAATGATCCAGAACACCCACAGCAAATAAAACTGTTGCCACTACGGTAACCGAATCAAAAACCAGGAAGCTCACTAAAAATAGAAGAAAATAAAGAAAAACCCGAATCACTTTATGTCGACCCATTTCAAACATGGCGAGATTATAAGGCACTCACCCCTGCACTGCAAAAATCAGGACTCCCCCACAACTAAGGGACACCCCCTCTTCTCCCCTAAAATTTTAGTCAGGAACAAAATTATCCTAACTCCCCAGGTTTACATAGAAATAACACAAATGACTAAAAATCAATGGTTTTCAAGATAGTTCACAAATATTGCTGGAAACCCCTTCAAAAGTAACACAATTGGGACATTAGAAATACTGGAATAGGTTAACATTATAGGCTAGACTCTAGATGGGGAGAGCAAATAACTACATCCGTTTAGGGATAATTTGAAAAGCTTCATTTAATAAGCTTTATTTTATTTGTTCTGATATGAGTTTGATAGATATTCAAGATTTAATAAGCGCAAACGAACCACTCGCTTCTCTCCCCAATACTTTTTATAAATTGCGGGAAGTGGTTTCTAACCCTAACTGTGATTTTGATGATATCGCTGAAATCATCAGCCTGGATCCCTCCCTCACCCTACGCCTCTTAAAAATTGTAAATAGTGCGTTTTATGGATTCCGCGGCGAAGTCGAAACGATTCCCCACGCAATGGGAATTGTGGGTACAGAACAGTTGATGCAGTTGGTTTTAGCGACAACCGTGGTAGGACAATTCAAAAATATTCCCAAAGACATGGTAAACATGGAATATTTCTGGAAGCATAGTGTTGCTTGCGGATTGGCGGCCCGTGCCATTAATGAGGTACGCGAAGCAAACGAAGGGGAAAGTATTTTTGTTGCGGGTCTCCTGCATGATGTTGGCCGTTTGGTGATGTGCCTCAAAGTACCTGACCAACTCAAAATTGTATTAGACTTTGCCAAAAAAAGTGGAGACCGCTGGTATAAAGCCGAAGCCAAATACTTTGGGTTCGATCATGGTGGTGTCGGCGGAGCTCTTCTACGCACTTGGAATCTCCCGAAAAAATTACAGGAAGCTGTTGCCCACCACCACTTCCCTGCATCGGCTAAAAATTACCCTCAAGAAGCCGCCATTGTTAATCTGGCTGATAGAATCAGTCACCATATTGTTTTAGATTCAGATCATGATTCGCAAAATTTCTCTTCTGAAAAAGAAGCATGGGATGCCGTTCAGCTATCTGAGGATTTCCACCTTCCACAAATTCTAGAACAGACAATTTCTCAATTTGAAGAAGTCAGCGAAATTTTTCTTCAAACCGCATAAGCAGATACCGTGATTTGTTAAATGCAACTTACCCCTTCCCGATTACCCGCTGTCAATAAAAATAATCACTCCATAAAATTTTTCCATAAAAAACTAACAAAAGATTAATTTTAAAGCTTGAATTGTTTCTAAACATAAGGGAAACTATAAAAGTTAAGAGTGACAGTGATCTTTGAACTCAGAAGAACAAGGAGTAGCTTAATGGACGACTTAACAATTTCTAAAGGATGGTTTCAAGACAAGGGTG
>JABIXH010000243.1 GCA_018664975.1 Nitrospina sp.
CGGGAGGGAGCTGTAAGTTCATATTGGAAAAAGTTCTGAGATAATAAGTTACATCCCAAATTTGTGTTTCTGAAAGAATTCCAGCCCAGGCAATCATCGCTGTATTGGCAATGCCAACATTAATCACCTCAAAGTTGTCGTAAGCCGTGGTGTTTGCATCTCCTGTAAGTTTAGGATTCGATAAAACAGCAGGGGAGGGGTCAAATTGGCTGGCCATGGGGCCATCACCGTTTCCTTTTAAACCGTGACAAACTGAACAATTATTTTCAAATATCTTTTTCCCATTAGTCAGTGATACCGGAGTAATGGGGGTTTTATTGATTTCAATGTTAAAAGTTGCTAACAACTCTGAATTAATGCCATTCACTTCATCCCATATTTTTTGGGAACTGACCTTGTCCTTAACCATGGCCACCATGCTGGTAAACTTCTTTTTAAGGTCGTCTGCTTTTTTAGGATCTGATATTTCCGGTGCTATTCTTTCAAATCTTTCGATTGCCTGTTGTAAGAACACTTGGCTTTCTTCGTACTCGGGGGCCACGACGACTTTTCCATCTACTACACCTTCTTCAAATTCTTTAGCGGCTATATTCAACATCATGACAATTTTTTTAGTTCTGTCTATGGTTGCCTGGTTAGTCGCTTCCGCTTGATTGGTAATCCAGAAGACCTGAGCGAAAAGAAAAAATAAAGTCAGTACCAATATTGGATTGTGAGATCTATGAGGCATAATGTTGGATGGCATGATAAATGAGTCTTAGGGGGTTGATAGTATTAGAGTTTTTTAATATTATATTCTAAATATTAATAATGAGAATTGTTATCAATAATAGCGATAAGTCTTTAAATTGTCAAGAAAAGGAAAATCAGAATAGAAATGAAAATTGGAGTGGTTGAATGGGGGTTTAAACGGTTTACGGCAAAACTAAGGGGCTTTGCCAATAACAAAAATCGCTAGGGGATTCTAAAGTTCTTTAAGTTTTTGCTCCCATTTCGCTATCAGTTCTTGGAAGCGTTCTACATGCTTTTTTTCCTCAGACATTAAATCGGTATACATGCGGCGCATCCCTATATTAGCTTCAGAATCTTCCGAAGTTTTATCAATGAGAGTCTGGTAATAATTCACTGAATTCTCTTCACTGATAATCCCTTTACGCAAAACGTCCAAACGGGATTGTATTGTAGCTCGGGTTTCCTTATTGGTTTCCATATATACCTCAGAATTTGATAAAATTGATGAGTAGAAATTAGATTAGAAATTTAATTAAGTAGTTCTTACATACCAAACTACTAATAATCTTATGAATTATACCAGAGTAATGCACTATTAATTGGAGTGGGTTATGCAAATAAAAAGAGTGAGTTGTCTTGTGGCCGTTTTTATTCTTATCATTTCAGGTTGTTCACTTCATTCGGGTTCGACTTATGAAAGATCTGAAATGGGTTCACCTGAATACTTTAAGAAAGGAATTATCCTTTCAGTCCGAGATGTTGATATCAAGGGAACGGAGTCTGGAGCCGGAGCCGTGGCTGGAGCAACAGCCGGTGGCTTGGCTGGCTCGACATTAGGGGGAAATACGGCGACCCGCGCATTAGGCGCCCTGGGAGGTGCCGTGGTAGGTGGGTTGGTAGGCACTGCTACTGAAGATATAATCACCAGCGGATCTGCCTCAGAATTTATTATTCAACCTGATGAGGGAGAACCTTATGCGGTGGTCCAGGTTAATGATGAGGAGCTTAAAGCTGGAGAGCGGGTATTGATTATGGATTCAGGTAAAGTCCGAATTGTAAGGGATCAAATTAAGTAATATAAAGTATATTTAAATATTTTGGAGCTCCAAATAGAATGAAGGAAGGAATAAGAGAAAATTATTATGAGTTGGTCAATCAATTAGAAGAGAGCAGTCGATTGGGCGGAATCATGGGTATTCTGCATTGGGATCAGGAGGTTATTATGCCTGGGGGTGCTTCAGAATCTCGCGCTCAACAACTTGGAACCCTGGCGGGAATCCTGCACGAGAAATCTTCCAGCCCTGAAATGGGCAAGCGACTAGATATTATCTCCCAGGCTGATGAAGATGAATTCAGTACTTTTGAGTGGTGTAATATTCGCGAAGCCCGTCGGGAGTTCGATATGGCGACACGGGTTCCCAAAACTCTAGTTACAGAATTAGCCGAATTATCTTCCCGGGCGCATCTGGTTTGGGTGAAAGCTCGTTCTGAAAACAAATTTTCAGATTTTGTACCTGTTTTAAAGCGTTTGGTGGACTTGAAAATTAAATGGGCCGGTTATGTTTTCCCGGATAAGGAACCTTATGATGCCAATATCGATCTTTATGAAAGAGGTACCACTCAAAAAGATATCACCCCGATATTTGAAAAACTGAAGGCTGAACTTATTCCTTTGATAACAGCGATCGAGGAGTCTGAATACAAACCGGACACCCAATTTTTATCTGGACATTTCCCCCTTGAAAAGCAGGAAGCGTTAGGGCGAAAAATTAGTAAAGATATGGGATTCTTGTTTGATCGGGGACGAATGGATGTTTCGGTGCATCCATTTTGTGGTGGGAGTCACCCTACAGATGTTCGCATCACCACTCGCTATCGAACCGATAACTTTGTTGAATCTTTATATGCGGTCATTCATGAAACGGGCCATGGTCTATATGAACAAGGGCGTATGCAAGAGGGGCGTGACCTGCCTGTATCGGAGGCACTTACTATGGCCATCCATGAATCCCAGTCTTTATTCTGGGAACGAATGATAGGCCAGGGAAAACAATTTTGCGCGTATTATCTGCCATTGATTGCGGAAACTTTTCCGCAGAATTTTGAAGGGGTGCAACCTGAGCGTTTATATGAGGCGGTGAATGTAAGCGGGCCATCGCTAATTAGAGTAGAGGCTGATGAAGTAACCTATCCCATGCATGTGATCCTGCGTTATGAGTTGGAAAGAGGTCTATTTGATGGCTCCATTGATGTTGAGCATTTGCCGGATATGTGGAATGCTAAAATGAAGGAGTATTTAGGCGTGGAGCCTCCTACAGACACGCTGGGAGTTTTGCAGGATACCCATTGGAGTGGAGGAGCTTTTGGCTATTTCCCTTCTTACACATTAGGGGCTGTTTATGCCAGTCAGTTTTATCAGGCATTAATCCGCGCTAAACCTGACATGGAAAACCAGATTGAGATGGGAAACTTTGCTTCTGTACGCGAATGGCTAGGGTCTCAGATTCATCAGCAGGGTAGGTTATTATCCGTGCCTAACCTGGTAAAGCAGGTGACGGGAGAAAACTTGAACCCGGATAGTTTTTTGGATTATTTGAAAGAGAAATACCACCAAATTTATCGACTCAACTAAAGGATGAATCCCAGTTATAGTATGTCACCTTATCCTAAAACGAAACGCGAATACCAATATTGTGATTCTTGCGGAACCCTCCTTCCAGCACCAGGATTTTATTGCATACAATGTAATCCTCCAGAGCATCCCGAACCTGACCCTGAAAAGGGCATGGGTTTTTCCCAGGCTTGTCTGCGCATTTTTCTGTTAGTACTGGTATTTGTAGTTGTAGCAGTATTCAAGCTTGGAATCGATTCAACAGTCCTGTTTCAGAAAATGGATGAGCAAGAAGTGCCACTTAAAGTAGCGAAAGACGAAGACTATAAAATGGTGTTTAAGGTCAATGTGAGTTTTGCCAACTTGCGTAATGAACCGAATACCAAGACTAGCACCATATTATTTGTATTGACTCAAGGCACGGAGGTAGAAGTGCTGGAGAAAAAGGGGAAGTGGTCCAAAATCCGTTCAAAATCGAATCAAAAAGAAAAGTCTCGAACTGGTTGGTTGGTCAACAGGCTTCTAGATTCTGAAATTAAATAATACTACCGTCCAGTTTTTTTCGGGCTTCAAGGATTGCTGACTTAAACTCTTCGTAGGTTCGAGTTACGGGAAACTGAGGAAACTCTTCAATGACATTCTCCGGTGCCCGGAATAGAATTCCGGCATCTGCTTCTTTCAGCATTCCAGTATCGTTATAGGAATCCCCTGCCGCAATAACTTTCAGGTTTAGGTTTTTTAACGCCGCTACGGCTTTTGTTTTAGCATCCGGGATGCGCAAGCGGTAATCGGCGATTCGCCCAGTAGGGTCGATAACCAAATCATGGCAAAACAAGGTAGGATAATCTAGCTGTGCCATCAAAGGCCCGGCAAACTGGTTAAAGGTGTCAGAAAGTATAATGACCTGAAATTCACTTTCTAGCCAGGACAAAAAATCTTTTGCTCCGGGTAGTGGCGCAATGCCCCCAATGACTTCTTCTATATCTGTGAGTTTGAGATTGTTTTCATCGAGAATCTTTAGCCGTCCACGCATCAGTTCATTGTAGTCGGGGATATCTCGTGTAGTAAGGCGTAGCTTTTCAATTCCAGTTTTTTCGGCGAAGGCGATCCAGATTTCAGGAACCAGAACTCCTTCCAAATCCAGGCAGGTAACGATCATAAGTCCATTATTCTATTTATAACGTTAAAGAAAGTAACTCTAGACATTAATTATTTTTTCTTCCTCATATCCAGAAGAAAATGCCATTCTTCGTTTTTGGTGAAATGAGCAATTAAGGCATATACCAGTATTCCGATTGATATGCAAGCGGCCAAGGCAAATATACGAATTGAAAAAGGGTCGCTGGTGTGAAAAAAACTTTCCCTGCAAAAATAAGTAATGATTCCCATGGCAAAGGCCGCAGAAGACATTTTAAGAGTCGAATTTAGTATTTTTCTTCCTCCTATCAGACCCAGACGTTTCCTCAAAAAATGAATCAATAAGGCGACATTGAATAGAGCCGCCAGGGAGGTGGCCAATGCCAGGCCTCCATGTTTTAAGGGACCCATTAAAATCAGGTTCAAAATGGTATTTAGGATCATGGAATAGATACCAATTTTTGCCGGAGTTTTGGTGTCCTGCAATGAATAAAATGCCGGAGCGATTATTTTAATTCCTGAATAAGCACAAAGACCAATGGAATAATAAAGTAAGGCAATGGCTGTGCCCTCTGTGGTGGAAACTAGAAATTCACCACGTTCCCACAATGTATTGACAATGGGTTCGCGAAGTATGATCAATCCTACCGTTGCGGGTATGGTTATAAAAAGTATAAGGCGAATACTGAAACTAAGTGTTTGGACTAACTCTTTTAAATCGCCTCTAGCGGCCTGCCCCGATAGAGTGGGCAGAAGGGCTACCCCCAACGCTACCGCAAATATACCCAGAGGCAGTTGGACCAACCGATTACCATAATAAAGATAGGAGATAGAACCGCCAGGAAGCAGGGAGGCGAGAAGCGTGTCTATCATAATATTTATTTCATAAACAGTAAGGCCTAATATTACCGGCCCCATCAATTTGGTAATCTTAATGACTTCTTCCTGCTTGAAGTCGAGTGTTTTTTTAAAGCGGAATCCTTTTTTAAGAACAGCGGGAAGTTGGAACAATAATTGTAGAATCCCACCTACTAGAACACCGATGGCAAGTCCCATAATAGGCTCATCCATGAGTGGGGCAATTATGAGAACGGATAAAACCATGCTGACATTTTGCAGAATTGGGGTCGCGGCGGGAAGGGCGAAAACTTTCAAAGTATTTAAAATTCCCATACAAAATGCAGCGAGGCCAATAAAAAATAAATAGGGTGCCATCCAACGCGTCAACTTCACCGTCAGTTCAAATTTTCCGGGTTCATCAATAAATCCAGGAGCAAATACTGTGATGACAGCAGGGGAAAATATAAGGATAAATAGAGAGGCCAGGGATAGTGCAATGAAAAGAATATTAAATAGGTTGGCGGTCATTTTCCATGCGGCGGACTCCCCTTTTTGGGTCAGGGTCTCAGTGAAAACTGGAATGAAGGCGGCTGTTACAGCACCTTCGCCTAAAATACGACGTTGCATATTTGGAATTCTGAAGGCAACAAAAAAAGCATCCGCTGAAGCCGAAGAGCCAAATGCCATTGCAATGACTAGGTCGCGAAGGAAGCCAAAGATCCTGGACAACAGGGTCATGCCGCTCACTGCGCCAGCTGCCTTACCTAGATTTTTATTGCTTTCCATTTAGGTTTCGTCCGGGTGGGAAATTTAGAACGCTTCATTGACGAGGTTTTACCAGAAGAAGTATAGCAAAGCTGGAGTTGTTGAATGCAAAATATTTTATGCATCAGTCGGCCTGAGTACGACTAAAACATTTATCCTATATAGATAGGATGGATCATAGAGCATGTTATAATTATATCAAATGAACTTCATCTTATCAGGATGCTAAATGCCAAAAATTAAAGTTAGAACCAAAGATCAAAAAGTTTATCAAAAGATTGTGGAAGCTTATGAAAAAACAATTATTATTCAAAAGCAGAAGCGGTTGACTTATGGTCACTGGGATTTTGTGGTTTTCGGTCAAACCGATAATAATAAAACGGTTCTTCGCGAAGGTTTTGCAGAACAGGCATCGATTGAAAGAGTCCCTATCTATATTGCTTCATTAGCACAACCAGGGCTTACAAATGTTAATGGTATACCCATCGAAGAATTTATCGAAGAGGATATCCCGGAGAAATATAAAGGACTTGAAATCATTCATGTTGACCCCCTTCGTCCGCTGTCTATAAAAAAGCGAGATACTGTTCCCGGAACCAGTCGGGCATTGGATCAAATTTGTAAAGATTATGAAGACGAGAATATTGCAATAATTCATGCACCGCATGAGTCGGACTGGATGATTGCGGTAATGAAGTATCTTAGCGAGTGCGACCGAAACTTTCCTGATCTTGTTCAGGAAGCCTTTTCCCGTAACTCAGCACTTCCCGGAGATTTTTTATCTATGAAAAACTCTACACCCTCTCCAGACCAGTTAAATTAATTTTGTTTAAAGAACCGTTCAGGAAAATTCTTCTTTTTCGTAAACGATGTAGCCGGAATTGTTCATTCCCATACTCTGGTAGGTGCGTTTTCCAGCATTGTTGTTTTGCATAACATATAGTCGCAGTGCTTTGACTTCTTTGTGACCTCGGGCGCGAATTTCAATATGGGAAAATAGCTCGCGGAACACTCCCTGTTTGCGGAAATCGGGTAGCACATATACGCTTTGCATCCACCAGATAATCCCATTGCGCCAATCGCTCCATTCGTAAGTGATCATGGTTTGCCCGGCCACTTCCCCTTCAATGGTGGCAACAAAATAATGACATTCCTTTCTTTTTAAAGCCTGTTCAATTCCTTTTTTCAACACGACTTTGTTTAGCTGTAAATCTTCGGTTTCGATTGCCAAAGCTTGGTTATTTAGTACCAATATGGCAAGATCACCCTCATGAGCTTCGCGAACCTTGATTTCTAATTCCATTTTATTAACTCAAAAAGTACAATTTAAAATTAGTCGATAGAGTTCTCTTTCGGGCAAGAAACAATTGCATAATTATATAAATGGATAGATCTATAAACCAACAAAATCTTTTATTGGGGGCTTTGTTCCTGGGAGGCATGATTCCAAGGTTATACACAATGGGTTCTCCTCTAGCTGGTGATGAGGCCGTAACTTTTAATCATTATGTGCATCTCAATTTCTCAGAGATTCTTTTTAACTATCCGGATTCAAATCAGCACCCGTTATTTTCGATACTATCCAATATTTGCCTGCTGTTTTTTGGCGATCACGAGGTCGCCTTTCGCCTTCCATCTTTAGTGGCTGGGGTCCTAGCCATACCTTTGACCTTTTATACTTGTTGTTCCTTAGGTTTTTCCCGATTTATTTCCTTTTTATCTTCCTTACTTCTAGCCCTGTATGTGCCGCATATTGCCTATTCCCAAGAAGGGCGGGGCTATGCTCTTACAGTATTTATAGCTCTTTGCTTGATTTTTTGCTCCATTAATATTTTAGGGAGCCAAAAGTTGTGGCTATGGAGAATATTACTGATAGTGAGTGCCACTTCTATGGTTATTGCTCTTCCCAGCAATGCATTTTTTGTCGCGGGTGCGGCTGGCTTTTGTTTGGTTTTATGGACCTTTAATCAATCAGAAAATAAGGAGAATCAAAAAGCTCATTCACAGTATTTGATTCCTTATATCTTGTCGTCTTTACTGATTGTTGCATATTTATTGATTAATCTTGGTGACCTGCAACTCAGTGCGCAGGCTAATTCAAGAGGGAATATTCACTGGCAGCATTTTCAGGAAATCGCTGAGTTTTTAGTTTCTCCCTGGGGAAGCTGGCTCTACCCATTTTTTATCGTCGGTTTTTTTTCTGGTTTTAAAAAGAGCGTTCGTTACGGTTTTTTAGTGCTTTTTTTAATCCCTACTGCACTAAGCCTGATTAGCGGAATAGTAGGATTTGCCAGAGTCTATATTTACCTTTCGCCCTTTTTCTTTATAATTGTGGCATTTGGAATCCATTATCTATATGAAAAAACCAAACGGGTTAATAAAAATTTTGCGTACGTTTTTTTAGGTTTTTTAGCTTTCTGGATTTTTTATCAACCTATTGTATCGTTAGTTCACTATTATCCAAAGCGTGTGCATGTTGGTAATGGCTTCATGAAGGATGCCATCAAACTGCAGGAATATTTTAACAATAAACCATTAAGCACACTGCCAGTAATCATGAATGCGGCCACAGGACGGAGCATATTGGTTCATTATATGGGTCATAATATTGGCCAGAGAATGAATGCATTCGTAGCAGGAAAAGATATAGAGAAAATATTATTTTTGTGTAAAACAGGCTTACCTCCATATAAATACCCGCTACACCCATTAATAAGTGAAATTCCGACTCCTAAAATTGGGGAAAACGTGAGTTTGGTTAAATCTTTCGAAAGTTTTGAGGTTTTTGAATGGGATGTTGAATTATCAAGGGTTTCTTCTGCGGAAAATAGTTTGGATTTTGAGAGTCTAGTGGCAGGCCTTAAATTCGATCAAGCTGAGACTTATTTAATCGAAGACCCAAAGGCCGTAGGGAATAAATCTCTTTTTATTGACAACTCCTCTTCGGGTTTTATTTCGATGGGTGCAACAAATGTATTGAATATTGATGTAGGTAAAAATGAAGGGTTTGTATTAAACCTTTTTTTAAAGCCGCAATGGCACAAAACCTTCTTCCGAACCATGATAGTGGATCAAGGCCCCTCAAAAACCTCAGCCGCCAAATTGAACCCTTATTTAAATCCAAACCAAAATGATTTTGAGAGCAAATTTGGCGATTTTAAATGGGAGATGGCCATGATCTTATCATCTGTGGGGAGCGGAAAAAAAGTTTTGCAGGATATAGTTGAGACAAGCGAGCGAAGAACAATTATCGATGGCGTTCAGACCTATCTGATTAAATCTAAAAATTAAAAAGTCCTCAAAGATCCTGAATAAAACGCTGGGCGTAGGAGCGGATATTTTTCCCGTTCAGCACATGAAATCGCCTTACTTTTTCAATCGTCTGGTTGGAAAATCTTTTTAATGGGATATGAATAATTTTTATTCCGTATTTTCTGGCTAATCTTCGCCATTTTATTTTTGGGGCACAAGGTGAAACAACCGTGACATTTTTTTCTTTGGAATGATAAAAAGCGGCTTCCAGAAGTTTTTCTTCCAAAGTTTCTGAAATATGAAAACGAGGATCCTGCCATATATTGGGAATAGGGCGAGGGGGGTAAATCATCATGCATCCTCCATAGGTGGATTGCCCGATACCTGGACCGATTAATTGTTCCATGTACTCGGTTGCGTAAAAACATAATGTTGATTCCTCATTATGTTCCGCGTACCAGGTTTGGCACCAGTTATATTTATGCGGTTCAGGCTCTGGATCGAAAAGGAAGACGATGATTTCGACCTGTCCTCTCGAAGGAGGAATTTCTTTTACGTAAATATCACCCGTGTACCAGTGACGAAGGGTATCTCTTATATCTATGCCGTCTTTAACGGAAGATGTGAATTTTTCGGTTCTGGCCAAATCATGACTCAATAAAAGTTTGGTTTGTTCTCGCACATGGGTATTTAGATTTTCTATCTTTTCATCTTCGGGTGGCCAGGAGCATTGACCATAGGGGTCCCAACGGTGTTGCCACTTTTTCTGGGTTCTAATATCTGGGTCGGGTTTCAAATCCAGAGTACGCCATTCAAATTGAGTTTCGGACAAGCGGTTCTTCATAGACACCGGTTGAGATCCCTCTTCTTGAGTAAGGGCCTGATCGATCCCCATTGAAAGGGATTCGTGCAAATTATCGTTCGGTTCGAACGGATATTCTCTAGATGCTTCCAGGACGGCTACCGCAAAAGGGTCTCCCCCAAATTGCTTGGCGGCATTTACCAGGGTGAAGAGGTCCGGCAGAAGTCGTGATTCCATTAAAGTCAGGTTGCGAATGTATTGTAAAAGGAACTGAAAAGTCTGAGAAGTCAGATTATGATAACGAATTTTATGTTTTTTAATGAATAAATCCCGGGCACGTAAAAGAATTTCTTTAACACCATCAACGGGAGCATTATTGTCGGGACGTAATTCCTGGCGTTTTTTTTCATACAAATAGGTTACATATGGAAAGTCTGATAACGCGAAAAACAGGGTCCTTTTATCTACTCCAAATAACGAAGGTAAACCCTCGGGTTTTTGGGGTGGGAGTATCTCTGATCGTTCATCATAAGCTTCCTTTATCCAGGGCCAGTCCAGGATTGAACATAAGCATATGATTTGGGAATATTCCAATTCAAGTTGATGGAGTTGAAAGGCCATCCATCTCGCACGCCAAAAGTGTTGGCTCTTTTCCTCCGGGCGTTTAAGGGTTAAAAGTAGAGTACTTATAAATTTTTCATAGGAAATTTTGCTCAAGGCAAAACTGTCGGGGAAATCTATGCCTCTTTTCTCATAATTCTCGGTGCTCCAGTCGATAAAATGACGAGGTATTCCTTCCTGCATGGCAATGCGCAGGCCCATAATTACGGGCTGGCTGGGGTCAATAGGTACATAATTCATTCCACCTCTTTCTTCAGTTTGGCAACTTAAAGAAATTCCAGGTAGAGAATTAATTCCTTCTTCCACTGTCTGTTTAAATTCTGGAGGGAGCGCGACCGCAAGACTGTCACAGGGAAGTGATAAAAGTTGATGTCGAACTTCCCGTGCAAAACTGCCACTACCATAAATCACAGGTAAAAATTGAATGCGATCGCTAAGCTTAAGTACCTGACTCATGATTTCAAGTCCTCATTTATCACTATCAGGATGTAAGGGATTATCGTCGTTGAAAAAGAAATCGCCCAAACCCATTGGAAGCCTTTCCTCACCTAAAGCTCTGCGATTTTGAGCGGCAAGAGTATCCAGATCTAGCGCTTCTTCTCCCAAAACTTTGCTGACGGCTTCTTGCCATATTTCATCCCTCGCCAACGGGTTATTTTTCTCCTGGCTGATTCGTTTTAGTGCATAACGAATGATATGAATGCCATCTCGGGGAGAAAAATCCAGATCCAACTGATGGGATTTTTGCAAAAACTCCACCGTCATTTTTAAAAGGTCATTCTCGGAAAATGGGAGATGGTATCGAAGTATGGCTAGTTCATCCTGATAACTTGGCATTGTCATTTGCAAGGTGGGTTGCAAGCGAGAAAGAATATAATCAGGAATTTCGAAAGTAGATTCATCATTATTCATCGTCACGCAGGCACGAAATTCTTTGTGGGCCTGAATCTGAATTCCAGCAATGATAGATTCCACGTAACGACGGTGATCAAGAAGAGGGGCCAGAGAGGCCCAACTTTTTTCGTTCATACGATTGCCTTCATCAAGGATGCAGATTCCGCCTTCGATCATGGCGCATACCAGAGGAGAAGCATGATAAGAAATCTTTCCTTTCTCTGAAAGAACCGGAGTGATCAGAAGATCTTCAGGCCGTGTGTCACTGGTGCATTGAAAAATGTACAAGGGTTGCTTTCTTTGGTTCGCCGCCACCATAGCCAGAGTGGTTTTCCCTGTTCCTGGCATTCCAGTTATTCTTGGCGAAAGAGGAAAGTCCTTTTCGGAGACAACCATCCAGCAGGCTTGAATCTGTTTGAGGACTTCCTCCTGCCCGATCCACTCAGACTGTGTTGTATCTGATTGACTCAGGTGCAGAGTGACCCCATTAATTTCGATTGTTTTTTTTGTTGTTGTATTCAATATATATTCCTTAAACTAGCGGGTTTGGCGGAAATCCTCCGCAGTTGTGATTCCTAGTTACTTGCAGAATACTTAGGCTTTGGGTCTCCTGTCAAGCTGGACTATGGAATGGTTCTGAACCTTTAAAGGTCTTTATAGGAATGCTACAATAATATTAACTTTTTTCAATGAGAGGAGAAGGTGTGGACAACTTATTTTTAATATTGGCCGCGGGCTTAGCTGTAGGGATGATGGTCCTAATGATTAAATATGCAAAATTTATCCATAACCAACCTAAAATAGAAGCTGAACGCCGGCAGGACGCAGAAAAGAAAAATTCATCGCTGGATGACCCCAAATGATATCCGATAGCCAACAAGTCGATACCTTTTTTACAAAATATATCGATTATTTTTTGTCTGAAAACAAAGCCGCAAAACTTTTAGAAGATGAACTTTCTAATTGTGGCGTGGGATTAATGCCGTTAATCGATCATTGTACGATACGTACACTTGATGTAAACACACGCGCTAAAGAATTTCTTGGCCTTGGTTTTAATGAGGATAAGGTATTAGGAGTTTTGGAATTTGATAGTTGGTGGGCCAAGGTATTTAGAAAACCGGGCTATCCGAGTTTATTTGTGGACCAAGCCTTTGTGGGAGAACGCGGTGAATCCAGCCTGATTCCTAATTGGGTTAATAAGCATGGAGATCAATGTTTCCATCACATTGCTATATTGGTTCATGATATTGAGCATGCGATTCAAAAAATGAAAATCCGTGAAATTGAATTTACAGGTGAGATTGTTGGGGCTAAGAATACAGACTTAAGACAGATCTTTACCAAACCAGAAATCCAAAAGGGTCATGCCTACACAGTTTTGGAGCTCATAGAAAGACATAACGGCTATCAAGGATTTTTGCCCCCCCAAGCGGATGGATTAATGGAATCTTCTCGCCTCTAGTATCGTGAATTTGCAATGATTCGAAAAACCAAATTGGAATTCATAGCCCCCTATTTAAAGGATGCTTCTAATTTTTCCGGTGGAAGTGCAGAGGAGGTTATCATTCCGGAATCTTCTGAGGAATTAGCTGATTTCCTGAAAAATGAAACCCGGCCCATAACTATTGCTGGTGCTGGTACAGGATTGACCGCTTCCCGCATTCCATCTGGAGGTATTATTGTTTCACTGGAGCGGTTAAATGATATTTGTCAACGAGGTCAGGATAAGATACAGGTTGGCCCCGCAGTGACCTTAAATGAATTACAAAAATTTTTGGCACCGACAGAATGGTTTTATCCGCCCAATCCTACCGAAACATGGGCATCGTTGGGGGGAAACCTCGCAACCAACGCTTCCGGGTCACGTAGCTATAAATATGGAGTGACTCGTGATTACGTAGAAGAGATTGAAATGATTTTGGTGGATGGCCGGAAAACTTCTCTTAAACGTGGATTAAAAATTTCTGAACCGCTCACGTTTACAGATGGTAGTGAAATAAAGTTTCCAGATATCAAATACCAAAGTCCAATATGCAAGAATGCGGCAGGTTATTTTGTACAGCCTGGTATGGACTGGCTTGACCTTTTTATTGGGTCTGATGGAACACTGGCAATTTTCACAGACATAATCCTGCGAGTAGTTGCAAGACCCAATGATTTTGTGAGTGGGGTCTTATTTTTTGAAGAGGAGCACTCTTGCTGGGAGCTGATTCCAAAAATCAAATCCAAGGATCATCAATACATTGATCCTTGTTCTCTGGAATATTTTGATCACAACGCACTAAAAAGATTAAAGACCAAATATAAAAATATTCCTGATTATTCCCAAGCTGGGTTGTATTTTGAGCAGAATGTAGGAAAAAAGGATGACTATGATTTGATTCTAGAGAATTGGTATGAATTTTTAAATGCTGAAAATATTATATTAGAGGACTCTTGGTTTGCTCAGGGACCAAAAGATGTGCAGATGTTTCAAGATTTCAGGCATGACCTGCCGGTGCTCATAAACGAGGAAAATAGCAGGGCAGGAAGAGTGAAGTTAGGGACAGATATGGCTGTTCCAGATGAATATTTTTTACCAATGATGCAATTTTATCGACAAACTTTAAATAATAGCAATGTGGATCACATTGTTTTTGGACATCTAGGCGATAACCACTTGCATATAAACCTTCTGCCTGAGAAATCCCAAAAGGATAAAGCGAAAATTATTTACGATACTTTTGTAAATCAAATTTTATTATGGGGCGGCACAATTTCTGCTGAACATGGAATTGGCAAATTGAAAAAGGAGTATTTCGCAAAAATGGTGGGTCCAAATGGCTTGAAGGAATTATATAAGATAAAACATTGTCTTGACCCACAGAATAGGCTGGGTGTCGGAAATATTCTATGAAATCTTTTGCCAACTCCTTTTTATTGACAGGGTAATGAAGGAAAGAGTAAAATTTTTTGGATTATCGCGGATAGGGATTTGCTAAACTAAATCAAGTTATTTCAGATTTGTGAGGTTTGGAACCATGCTCGATTCGTTTAAAATACTAGTGTTGAATTATTCCTATGAGCCACTCCAGTTTTGCAGTGCGCGTCATGCTATAACCATGGTTTTTGGTGGCAGGGCTGAAGAATTGGAAAGTGCTGGCTATTTTGTCCGTACCCCATCGACTAGTTTCAAACTTCCTACTGTGGTGCGGGTGTTGAAAATGGTTAATCGAAATCGCAAAAAAGGCTTGGCATTTAGTAAGAAAAATATTTTAAGAAGAGATAATTACACCTGTCAATATTGTGGAGAGTCCAACCATTTTCTTACGGTAGACCATGTAGTTCCTAAGTCTCGAGGAGGCAAAACTAATTGGACGAATATCGTTGTTGCTTGTAAAACTTGCAACCTCAAAAAAGGGGACCGAACTCCTTTGGAAGTAGATATGAAGTTGCATCGCCCTCCAAGAAAGCCAGATTATCAATTCGTTCCTTTTAACATTCCCTCCGGGCCGGATTCTCATATTGAAATCTGGCAAAAATACCTTCCAAAAAATATTTTGGCCAAATCTGTAGCCTTTTAACCCACCCTTTATCCGGGTATACTACTTCAGTATTGCTATCCGTGGCAGTGGTTCCGTTTATTTTTTAATAACATTCCTTTAAGCGGTAAAAAGATGGAAGCAAAATCACTCATTCAAATTATTCCTGAAGATGAGTTTCTACACATTGTTCAGGAACCCTCCAGACTATTCCTTAATGTTAGTGCCTTGTTATGTGAAAAAATAAAGGCCAAAAAGGAAATTTCCCGAAAATATTATTCCACCCTTATCCAGGAAACGGAGTATTTGGAAAGCGTTCTGGATGAACATGGGGCCCGTGAAAATAAAACATGGTCCTTTTTCTCAGAATATGTTGCTTGTATACGTAATCTTTCCATTGCCGCATTTTATATTAAGCATCTTTTAGATCGATATCCTTATTATAATCTTGGCGAATCTGAGGAAAAGGCTCAAGCTTTTCATGATTCTGCCTACGAAGCTTTGGATTTTCTGAATGCATCAATATTAGGATTAAGAACCGAGGTGGTTAAGTCCGGCCAAGTAAACGGTTTGGAAATTTCTGAAGGATCGTTGGCATTGGATGAGTTTTCTGAAATTGAATCAAATAAACGCCTTCCAAGAACTATTTTAGAAGATGAGGTAAAGGAGGAGAAGGAGAGAATTATAGACCTGTGCCAAAAATATAGAAAAGTTGCGAAAATGGTTAACGAAATTGGGTTTAAAAGGAATAAAGATCTTGAAGTGTTCCGCCATATTATTCCCTCTAAATTGGATGAAAAACTGGTGCGAATGTTTAAAGAGTTGGTACATAGTGTGCAGTCTGAATATGACACCTATGTCAAAAACACCAAACTGGAACAGACTCGAGGGGATTTAAAAAATATGAGGGGTTATATTTCCATGCCTCTTCATCTTCTTGAGGTTGTTCTTTGGCTGTGTCACTTCTATGAACGCCATGAAGATGATATTCGTCATGGTGAGTGTAGACAAAAAATCTCAAAAGTTGTGAATAAAGAGATCTTATTGGGGCAAATTTTCAACTTTGCTTTTCATTACAGCATGTTTTACCTTCACGAGGGGGACAAGATAGTGAAGGATATTTTATTGAAGTTTGTGGAAAATGTCCGTGCAGAGGTGCTTATTCCCCAGCCCTTAGGTTTTCACGCTAGGCCTTCAACTTTCATCTCATTAATTGCGAGACATCATGAAGGCGAACTGCATATGATTATTGATGAAGAAAAATTTAACGCTAAATCAGTTATGAGCTTATTACAGGCTGGAGGTGTTCTAGCAGACAAAGGCTATAAAAAAGTTGTTATGGAAGGGTCCAAGCAGGCCATCAATGACGTTAAAATACTTGCTCAGAATAATTATTGTGAAGAAGGAGAATTTCCTCGTCAATTAAGCTATTTGCGTCCCCAACAAGGTAATGACTGAATAAGAGCTTTATGAATGTAGAAAATGAAATTTATAATGTAGTTGATGAAAATGATAGGGTAATAGGGACAGCAAGTCGCAAACAGATTCATAAAAGAAATTTACTACATCGGTCCGTTCACATTCTGGTTTTTAACTCCAGGAATGAATTGTTTTTGCAAAAACGTGCTCTTTGCAAGGATGAGAACCCGGGGTTATGGGACACTTCATCAGCCGGGCATGTGGATGCAGGGGAATCCTACGATGAATGCGCTCATCGCGAACTCTGGGAAGAACTTAGCTTGAAAGCTAACTTGAAAACTTCCTTGAAAATTTCAGCTTGCCAGGAAACTTATAATGAACATGTTCAAGTCTACTCTTGCGTAACGGATGCTGAGATTATAATAAATCAGGAAGAAATCAGTGAAGGTGCTTTTTTCAGCTTATCTAAAGTCCAGAAAGAAGTGTCTTTGAATCCCGCCCAATTTACGTCATCATTTAAAATGCTTTTTGGTTTGATTAGAGACATTAAATATATTTCTTCCACAGGAATAGAATTGGAGAACAAGTTCTAATGACATCTTTTGATATATTTGTTGCGGTTGTTCTCGGCTTCAGCCTGATTTTCTCCTTAATGAAAGGATTTGTAAGAGAGATATTCTCTCTAATCTCCTACGTTGGGGGATATTTAATGGCTGTCAAATATCAAAACACTTTTGCGCAAGTTTTGATGGAAAGCATTCCCAGCAAACCCCTGTCTAAATTAATTGCTTTTGGAGCAATTTATATAGTTACTGCGATTATCATTTCTTTAATGGGGAAAGTCGCTAAAGCAATGCTTTGGTCCGGAACAGATTTGTCAACATTTGATAGAATTATGGGTGGTGTCGTGGGATTAGCAAGAGGTGTAGTCATTATAGTTGCCGTTATGTTTCCACTACAGTTTTTTCCTGAAATAGCAAAAAAAATAACAAAGGATTCGTATGCCGCTCCATATTTAGCGCAGGTCCTGGATTTTGTAAATCAGAATCCCGGCACTTTGAATATAAGAAAAAAGATTTCGAATTTCAATATGGAGGGTGCTAAAGAAAAGTTTAATGAATTGAAAGATTTAAAAAACCTGTCTGACAAAATTAGTAATTTGAAGAATAATCTGCCAAATAATAATCAACCTCAAGATCAGTACACCAAAGATGATCTTGAAAAATTAAATGACATCTTTAAATCCGTTGATAATAAATAAAATTTTAAGAAGTATTGAATTAAGCGATGACCACAAAAATTAATTTTAATGGACAAATCCATGATGAACTGAATATTTCTGTCTTGGATCATGGTTTTTTATTTGGTGATAGTGTTTATGAAGTAGTCTGTACTATCAATAACCAGCCTTGTTTTCTAGAGAAACATCTTTGTCGCCTTTTTGCCTCTGCAAAAGCTATATCACTGGATATTCCTCATGATAAACAATGGTTTCATGAACAATTAAAAGCAACATTACAGGCGGCGAATAATACAGAGTCTTATATAAGGATTATTGTTACACGAGGTGTTGGCGAAGTAAATATTGATCCATCCACTTGCCATAAGCCTAATATAATTATAATTGTTATGGAAACGAAGGAATACCCCGAATCCTGTTATGAAAAGGGTATTCATGTTGCTTTAGTTTCCATTAAAAGGAATTCACGTGATGCTTTGAATCCAAATGTTAAAACAGGAAATTATTTGAATAATGTTTTAGCAAAAGTGGAATCTAATAAATTGGGCGCTCAAGATGCTATCATGGTCAACTCATCAGGACATTTGACAGAGGGGACTACAAGCAACTTGTTCTTTGTGCGTGATGGGCACATCTTTACCCCTTCTCTTGATTGTGGTTTGCTTTCAGGTATTACCCGAGAAATGATAATACAACTTTCCAAGGAGAATGGGTTCCGCGTAGAGGAGGGGAGATGGCCTGGAGAAGAGCTTTGTGAGGCGGAAGAAATATTTTTAACAGGAACCATTAAAAAAGTAATGCCGGTAACGCATCTTGATGGCCGACCTGTTGGGTCTGGAAAACCTGGGCCAGTGACTTTAAAACTTATGCGACTTTATGAGTTTCTTTTAAAAGGCTAATTATTACCTGGTGACTCGTGTCTTTACTCGTAGGCCTGACAGGCGGGATCGGCTCTGGAAAAACTCTGGCGGCATCTTTTTTTAAGGAATTGGGTGCCTACATTATAGATGCTGATCAGCTAAGCAGGAATTTAGTTCGCCCCGGACAAACTGCTCTCAATGAAATTGTCGAATATTTTGGCCAGGATATCTTGGATGACAAAGGCAATTTGAATCGGGGAAAACTGGCCAAGATCGTTTTCCAGAATTCAAAGGAAAAGGCAGTTCTCGAAAATATTCTCCATCCTAAAATTTTCAAAAAGGAGCAGGAGGAATTTTTGAAAATTTGTGCTCACGACGCATCTGCCATCGTTATCATTGATGCGGCACTATTGATTGAGTCTGGAAACTATAAACATGTTAATAAAGTTATTGTCGTTCGATCGAATGAAGAATCCCAAATCCAAAGAATTTTAAGTAGAAATGATTTTAGTTTTGATGAAGTCAAAACCCGAATGAATAATCAAATGAGTCTAGATAATAAAATAGAATATGCCGATTTCATTCTTGATAACGATTTGCAGCAAGCAGACCTTAGGAAAAGGGTTGAAGAGCTATATCCGAAGCTCCTGAGCATCTCAAAAACCAGATAATTCAATGTGTCATATTGAGTTCAGGAACATTGATACCGTTAAATTCCTTAGAATATATATTAATAGAACTTAAGAACTATGGCTGAAGACCAGGAAGCTGGAGAAAAAGAACAGGAACTATCTTCCGATGAGGCGGAGGAACTTGAGCGCCTATTAGAGAATGCAGGTGAGGAGGGTGCAGAGGGGGGTGGCCTACAAGGTTTAAAGGCAAAGTTTAATAAAATCCTCTCCAATAAAAAACTGCTGATGATTTATGGTGGGGGATTACTGATTCTGATCCTATCCATAGGTGCAGGGGTTTATTTTTTACTGGGAAAAGAAGAAGCCGAAGTTGTTCCTATTGAGGAACAGGCTGTAGAGGAAGAAATTGTTGAGGAAGAGGAAACTAAAATTGAGAAGGTCAATATATATAATTTAGACCTTTTTTTCCTCCCAATTCTTGATGGCGGAAAAGAAACCGGTCAATTTATTTCGATTAAACCCAATCTTTTGTTGAGTAACAGAGTATTGAATCGTGAAATTGACAAGGTACTCCCTCTATTAAGAAAAAGTATTTATAATATTCTTAGAAGGAAAAGGCCTGCTGATTTCACCCTTAAACGCTCTCACACCGAGGAAAGAATCAAAAAAGAAATTTTAACCGCCTCCAACGCACTTCTATTAAGCGGTACGGGAACGATTACCGATGTTTATTTCACTCAATTCATGGTTAAATAAATTGATTTCCAACTTGACTTATCTTGTCAGGGGCCCATATTAGTTTAATTGTACTAATAATTCAGGTTTCGAATATGCCTACAACGACACCCGTAAATACTCAACAAGTTCTACAAATGGGGTCCCATACTGAAAAGCTCCAGCATACAATGCAGACCCTGCCCAATGTTGTGGCTCAACAAGCTGATAAAGAAAGAGAACTTGCGGACGAGTTAAAACGTAGGCAGGTACAGGATATGGACCCGACCCATTATCTGGAAGAAATAGACCCACATACCAAACCTAAAAAACGCCTTAGAAATCGCAAAAAAAGTGCCCCTGCCACTGAGGACGATATTACAGATCCTCCTCTTCCCGAAGACCCCTATCGCGGCAAGTTGAATATTCTTGCCTGATTCTTATTTTGCTCCCGGAAAACAAAGCATAACTTGTTGTAAATAAATCATTAGTTGTATTTTTTTCTATTCCTGTAATATTGTTATTGTGGAGGCGAAGCAACATGCCGATAAAGAGTTAAGTCCTTATTATATGGGCCAATCACCAGCGTAGCTTCCACCCCATTTAGTGAAACGTATGAACAAGAATTTCAGCTCCTTAGCCCAGCCGACTCAGGCTGAAAATTTGTCTCAGCAGGTGCTAAAGGTTCTTTCTGGCAAAGAGTCAAATGCGGCATCCATTAAATTCATAAACCAATTGCAAATTGGTAAAACTTTAGATGCTGTATTTATCAAAAATCTTCCTGATGGAAAGGGGCTATTATCACTTGAAGGCAATAA
>JABIXH010000061.1 GCA_018664975.1 Nitrospina sp.
AACTCGAATCCCAGGGGTATGACTGGGTAACCACTGCGAACTGAGGAGAGGGTATGTCGGATACACTCGTTGAGTCCAGTGCAGAGTCTGCGTTTCTGGATCTACATAAAAAATTACTGGAGCAAGGAAACCCTGCTCTGGAACAATTTCAGCAAGCCGCATTAAACCGGTTTGTTTCGCTCGGATTTCCCCATTCCAAGCATGAGATGTACACCTATGTAAACACAAAGGGGCTGGCCGAAACTTCCTTTAATCTTTCTAAGGGCGCGGTCTCTGAGGATTTTGTTGCCAGCCATGTTTATCCGGGCTGTAAAGATCAATGCATGGTTTTTGTCGATGGTGTATTTAATTCTGGTTTGTCCCGCCTTGAAGGTGTGAAGGCCACCGTGGTGCCTTTATCTGAAGCCGTCTCCGATCAGACTCTGAAAAACTATATTTCACAAACGATAGAAAATGAAAACGATGTGTTTGCCTCTCTCAGTACAGCGTTTTGCAGTGAGGGATTGGTTTTCAAGGTAGACGACAACACACAAATTTTGGGAACGGTTCAAGTCCTGTTTGTTTCAACGGGCAAAAACCCTGAACCGGTCATGCATACCCCCCGACTTGTTTGGCAATTAGGTGAATTGGCAGAAATCAAAGTCATAGAAAAATTCGTGGGTACTGACGGCGGTTATTTCATCAACTCTGTTCAAGATTGGTTGTTGGCAGAAGGAGCAGGGGTGACATTCACCCAGGTTCAGGCAGATCCTTTTGAATCCTGGAATTTTTCTAAAACCCATATTCGTTTGGATAGAAATGCCAGGTTCTATTCCACAAATGCTTCTTCTGGAACCCAATTGGTCCGGCATCATTATGATGCCAGGCTTGAAGGGGAGGGTTCGGAGTTAAGGTTGAATGGAGTAAGTGTGCTGGATGGCAAGGAGCAGGTACATAATTTTATCAGGGTTCATCACGAAGCACCGCAATGTGTCAGTCATCAGCATTTTAAAAATATCATTAATGGGCAGGGGCGTTCCAGCTTCGATGGAACCGTGATCGTCAACCAGGGCGCGCAATTAACCAATTCTAATCAATTGATCAACAATCTCATGCTATCCGATGATTGCCATGCGAACAATAAACCGAACCTGATGATATTTGCCGATGATGTTAAATGTACACACGGCGCAACCATTGGTCAAATTGATAAGGAACAATGGTTTTATCTGCAAACCCGAGGGTTGTCGGCCAAGTCAGCGAAAGAACTTCTCACTCGTAGCTTTGCTAAAAGTATTATTCAGACCATTGAGTTTCCCGAAGTGGTGACTGAATTGAATGACACACTTCTAAAGAAACTGGAGGTTCAAGATGTCTAATACTGGTGTTGCGGACAATATCCTGGATGTAGAAAAAATACGTAAGGATTTCCCCATCCTCACCCAGTCCGTTCGAGGGAAACCGCTGATCTATCTGGATAATGCAGCAACGACCCATAAACCGAATGCGGTGATAGAACGTGTCCGCAAGTTTGACGCGGAAGAATATGGCACTGTCCGGCGTGGGGCGTATAAATTGAGTGAAACGGCTACCCAGTTATACGAAGAGGCGCGCCAGAAGGTGGCTGACTTTATGGGGGCGGAGAAGAAGGGAGAAATCGTTTTTACCAGTGGAACAACCCAGTCCATCAATTTAGTGGCCCATAGTTTTGGCAAACGGTTTATCAATGAAGGAGATGAAATTATAATTTCCAACATTGAACATCACGCAAATACGGTTCCCTGGCAAGTGCTTTGTGAAGATCGAGGAGCCAGGCTCAAGGTCATTCCTGTTAATGATGATGGCGAACTGGTGATGGAAGAATACGAAAAACTCCTTTCGCCTAAAACCCGAATGGTGGCTATCAACCATGTGTCCAACGCGCTGGGAACCATCAACCCGATTAAAGAAATCACCGAAAAGGCTCATGCGGTTGGTGCCAAAGTTTTGGTGGATGGAGCACAAAGCACGCCTCACATGAAAGTGAATGTGCAGGATATTGATTGCGATTTTTATACTTTTTCCGGTCACAAGATGTATGGTCCCAGTGGTATAGGTGGGGTTTATGGGAAAATGGATTTGTGGGAAGAAATGCCGCCTTACGTGACAGGTGGAGATATGATCATGCAGGTGACGTTGGAAAAATCTACCTATGCCAAACCTCCCGCCCGGTTTGAAGCGGGAACACCGCCTATCACTCAGGTGATTGGTCTGGGTGCGGCCATCGACTACCTGGATGAAATAGGTCTGGATAAAATTGCCGATTACGAAAACTCTCTTCTTGAATACGGCACTCGTTTATTTAAAGAGATTGATGGCGTAAGAATTATAGGAAACGCACGCCATAAGGCTAGCATCATTTCTTTTTATATAGATGCCGCTCACCCTCATGATGTAGTTACTTTGCTGGATCAAGATGGAATCGCCTGCCGTGGTGGGCATCATTGTGCCCAGCCAACCATGATCCGCTATGGAGTGCCAGCCACAACCCGGGCCTCAATGGCTTTTTATAATAAACCGGAAGAGCTGGATGCGCTGGCTGAAAGCGTGAAAAAATGCATCCGTTTTTTTTCCTGAGATCAGTTCGTGCTTAACGCTCCTTGATCGACTGCTTTTTTCCATGATACAATTAAGTTACCTTTAGCTTTTATAGAGATCCCATGTCTTACGATAACGAACTTTATCAGCAGGTCATTCTTGACCATAATCGAAAACCGAGAAACTTCCACGAAATTGAGAACGCCACTCACTCCTGCCATGGGGTGAACCCTCTTTGCGGCGATGATATCACTGTCTACTTGAATGTGAATGAAGAGGCGATTGATGAGGTAAGTTTTCAAGGTTCCGGTTGTGCGATTTCAAAAGCCAGCACTTCTCTGATGACGACTTACCTGAAAGGCAAATCGGTAGAGGAGGCCCGACAAATCAAGGATGAATTTCATAAAATGATTTTGGGAGAGTTGGATCCTGAAAAGGAAGAACATCATCTGGGCAAACTGACTTTGTTTATGGGAATCCGTGAATATCCATCACGCACGAAGTGCGCCAGTCTGGCCTGGCATACTCTAGTCGGTGCGCTGGATAAAAAATTTGAAGGTATTAGTACCGAATAAACCGGAGGTCGTCCCACCGTGCCTTCCAAAACAATTCCACATAACCTCGATTCTTTAACTCGCCCCGGTGAACTGGTTCAAGAGCTTGATAAGGGTAACCTTCTTTGCACTGCCTGCGGACATTTATGCAAGCTAAAGTCGGGGCAGAGGGGGGTTTGCAAAGTACGGTTTAATTCCGATGGCACCTTGATGGTGCCTTTTCGTTATTCAGCAGGTCTTCAAAACGATCCTATCGAAAAGAAACCTTTTTTTCATGCGCTTCCTGGCAGTCGGGCTATGAGCTTTGGCATGCTGGGTTGCGACTTTCGTTGTGCCTATTGCCAAAACTGGTTCACGTCACAAAGCCTTAAGGATGAGGCATCAACGGTTCGTGCCACTCCCATTACTGCGGGAGAAATTTGTCAGCAGGCTTTACAGCATGACTCAAAGGTGGTGGTCTCTACCTACAACGAGCCATTGATCACCAGTGAGTGGGCAGTGGAAGTATTTCAGGAGGCGAAGTTAAATGGACTTGGCACTGCTTATGTTTCCAACGGACATGGTACCCCCCAGGTGCTGGAATATCTGCGTCCGTGGGTGGACTTGTTTAAAATAGATTTGAAAAGTTTTTCTGAAAAGGAGTATCGCCGTCTGGGAGGTAGCCTTTCTGCAGTGCTCGAAACGATTCAAACGGTGTATTCAATGGGGATTTGGCTGGAGTTGGTTACTCTGTTAATTCCCGATTACAACGACTCTGATAAAGAACTGTCTGAAATGGCTGAGTTCATCGCCGGAATCTCTCCCGCCATCCCCTGGCATGTGACAGCGTATCATCCTGATTATAAAATGCGGGATCGGGAACGTACCCCGGTTGATACTCTTTTAAGGGCCACCCGACATGGAAAGAGAGCCGGACTCCACTTTGTTTATGCCGGTAACCTACCGGGGCAGGTAAAAAATACCGAGAATACTTATTGTCCTCATTGTCAGGAACTATTGGTCGAAAGAAAAGGGTTTCGAGTTTTATCCATTAAATTAAATGATGACCTATGCCCATCCTGCAATGTTTCAGTGCCGGGTCGGTGGATTAATTCTTTTTAATAATTGTAGAAGGTTATAAATTGATTTATAAAGAAGTCCGATACGTTTTTTATAGGATCGTGGCAAGCAGATGCTTACGAACCCAATTCTAAAAATAAAATGATAATTAAAAGATGGCCTGAGTCGGGTTGCTGTATTCAAATGGGAGAAAATTGAAATGCCGAATTCATTGAAGCCAATTGTCATATTTTTGTACTTACTCTTTAGTGGAGTGATTTTTGTCGGAACCGGATTGGCAAAGCCTGATTCAGGAGCTGGTACCTCGCAAAAATGGGCCGTAGTAAATGGTTTTCGCTCTGCTCAATTTGGCATGAATGAACGGGATTTAATAAAGGCTATCAGGAATGATTTTGGAATAGGAAAAAATCAGATTTCCCGACAAATCCACCCGAATGAAAAAACCATTACGCTGGGAATTACGGTTTCTAAGCTTTTGCCAGAAAGTGGTGATGCAAAAGTTTTCTATATTTTGGGATATAAGTCAAAGCGTCTGATTCATATCAATGTGATTTGGGGCAGGCCGGTAAAGAAAAACCCGAATGCCGAAGCCGTTGTTGCGACCGCCAATCAGTTGCGTAATCATTTTGTGCAGAAAAAATATCAGAAAGAAGGATTCGCCCTCAATGCTCAGTTAGGGGAAGGAGTCATTCTGGTATTCCAGGGAAAAGATAGAAAAGGAAGAGCCGCAAGGTTGCTATTGAGTAACCCAAAATCGGATGACGATAAAAAGACCGGCGAAAATATTGCCCTCACCCTTTCTTATATCGAAAAACCGGAAGATCCTGATGTGTTCCGAATTAAAGATGGAGATTTTTAAAATTCTTTTTACCTTGTAAACTATTGAATAAATAAGCTTTTAATTAACCTCCCTTGACTAAATGTGAGTGGGGATTAATTTTTTCGGAATTGCTCTATAATATCCTCGGCTTTTTATGCCCTAAAGTGGCTTTTATGGTTGAGGAATGAATGATTTATAGAGAAAAATATATTCCAGTCCGGCACAAGATAAAGAAATTACTTTATTTTACCGGTCTTACGGCAGGGTGGCTTTTGGCAATTGTCCTGCCAGTATGGGGTCAAACCGATGCTGGAATTATCGAAAAATCTCTACGCCAATCTCGACCTGAGTTTCAAATCCCCCCTGAAGAAGTCGTTCCCGATATTAAGATTGAGGATAGCCGCGAATTGATTGATGCCGGTGCAGGGCCTACATTTTTTGTGCGGGAAATAAAAGTGACGGGCAATACCCTGATCTCCACTGAAGAGCTCGCCCTTATCCTGGATGTTGGAGAAGGGGACAATATGACATTGGGCATCCTCACTCTGTATGCCAACGAAGTGACTGCCGCTTACGCCGCTAAAGGTTATTTTCTTTCCAGAGCATTCATTCCTGCACAGGAAGTTCAAAATGGGATAATACTCCTGCAAATAGTGGAAGGAAAACTGGGGAATATTGAAATCAAGGGGAACAAAAAAAACCCTGCTGAACAATTTGTTCAGAGAATGGAATCCTTACGTGATGAGGAAATTTTAAACGAATCGGCTTTGGAAAGGGTGCTACTTGAACTGAATAGCCTGATAGGAGTTCAGGTGCGTTCGGTGCTACGCCCCGGAGAATTACCCGGAACCACGGACCTGGTTCTGCAGGTTACAGAAGAGCGCCCCTATACAGTCAGCCTGGATGTCGATAATTTCGGTTCCCGCTTTACCGGACCCGTGAGGGTGGGAACCTCTGCCACGGTAGGAAACCTGTTTAAACTGGGAGACCAACTCTCGGTCCGTATTGTTCAATCCAACTTGGGACAAGACTATTTCCAACCTTCCTTCCTGTTTCCCATTAATGATCGTGGTACGACCCTAAAAGCTTCGTTCACCCATGCTGAACATGATCTGGGATTAAACCTTGCGAGCTTGAAAGCAGGCGGGTCTTCGCAAATTTTTTCATTGGAAGCGAATCATCCTCTGCGTCGCTCGCGCACATCGCAGTTGTTTGTGAAAGGGGGATTGGAAGCAAGAAATTATACCAACGAGCAATTGGGAAAAAATACCAGTGATGACAGATTGGTAAATATTTATTTGGGAGTGGGAGGAAATTTCAGCGATCCCTATAAAGGCAGAAACTTTTTTAATGTTCAGGCCAAGTCCGGATTTACCGAGGGCGATAACGATGAAAACCTGAATTCCAGAACCGATGGGCGCGGTGATGTGACCGTGTTCAGTTCCAGCCTGGTTCGATACCAGAATGCCAGCATACTGGATAAAGAGGTGCCCGGATTTTTCATCATGAAAGCTGCCGGGCAGTTTGCGTTGGATCGGGTTTTATCTCCCGATCAAACTTCGATTGGCGGCTTTGGCACTGTACGCGGGTTTCCTCTCTCTGAATTTTCAGGAGACCATGGTTACACTTTTTCATTGGAATACAATATTTCTTTTCCTCTAAAGGTCCCGGTATACACAGGCTGGCCTAAGAAAAATGTGGTCGCTACTTTACTCGGTTTCATCGACCACGGAAAAGTGTTTGTCGAGGATTCAGAACCCGGGGAAGACCATCAAGCCATCACCGGAGCCGGGTTCGGATTTAAAATTAATATGCCGGCAAAGGATGAAAATTCTTTAACCACCAGCTTCTCTTTGATATGGGGGGTACCGGTTATGAGTGGGGTGGAACCCTCGGATAGAAGTTTCGGCACGCTTTACTTAAATGGTTTAATCAACTTTTAAGTTTTATAATAAACTCATTACACCATTTGCCAGCAAAGTTTCGCTTTGGTTTTATATGTGAAAACCGCTGAATAATGGTAGCTTTTTTGAGTAAAGATCGAACGTTTTCTAATTACGTTGTATTAGGATTTTTACTAAATTACAATTGCCTTATTACTTTATCTGAATGCTCTGGCCATTTTTTAATTCTTAGGTGATAAAAGATATGCCACTGAAATTTAACCCAGAAAAAATGACAGGGATAATAACTTGTTTTTTCCTGTCCGGGTTGATTTTATTTAATCCAAATCCAACCTGGGGTCAGGAAAAACCAGTAGGTCGAATCATTGGTATTATTGGCACGGTTGAGCTTTTGATTGGTGAACCGGTGGCACAGGCAAAAAAGGGCGAAGTCCGGCAAGCTTCGGCAGAAGTCTGGGAAAAAGTAAACAAGAAACAATCCGTCTTCACGAAGGACACCTATAGAACAGGTCGGAAAAGCCGTCTCAAAATTCTCTTCGAAGATAAAAGCCTCATGGCTCTTGGTCCAAAAACCAGGATGTC
>JABIXH010000049.1 GCA_018664975.1 Nitrospina sp.
AGCTTTGACTTCTTCCAGAGCATTGACAGGAAGGTGGTGGAGAACCCCAATGCAAAACAAGAAATCCGCAAAACTCTTCCTGAAAGGCAGTCTTTTTATGTCGCCCATAAAAAAAATGGCATTCTCAGACCCTTTCAGGTTTTTGCGGGCGGCAAAAATTGCTTCTGAAAAATCTAACAGAATTAATTCGTGGCACTTGTCTTTTAAGAAGTGACTCCAGCGTCCAATTCCGCAACCTAGATCACAGACTCTCATACCTTTTAAGTCTGAAATATTAATGAGATCGAAGTATAAGGCAAACTCATCTTCATGTTCCGGCATAATATCGGGATAGGTTAGCCATTCAGCTCCAAATGTAAACTGGATGTCTTCTGAAAAGTCTGTAGTTATTTTTTTGGAGGTGTTTGGAGAAGAGTTTAAAAGTCTGCTTACAGAGGGCGGATACTGTGAAGGATCCAGTAAAATAACTACATCATCTATTACTGGGTATGAATGCCCATTGACGATTATATTTTGTTTTTCGAGAACAATGTCCTCGGTCCCAAATATATCCTTAAGGCTCTCAATTTTGTTAGAGTAATAGCTCGTATCACACCTTTCAATATTTTGGGCTATCATATTCATAAAAGTTCTGTAAGTGGGGTGGAATTCATTTTGCTGTTTGGTTTTCAATTGTTGGCTTGTCAGCAATCCAGTCGGCAAATTCTCTGATGTTAGAAATTTGTTTCAAGGGGATGGCACCTTCAAAAACTTGATTGACTTGACCTTTCTTCTGGCTGGTAATCAGAGACCCGATTTTCTGCCAACTCCGTTTATCCATAATTGAAGAGAATAATCCCCACCAATCTCCAAGAGATAGGGTTCCGAACCATTTTGCTAAATCACCGGATTTGGCGACCCCAGCTTTATATTTCTGGTACCAGGAATAGACCTGTCTTCTGACATAGCCCGGACGGTAAATTTCTACTCTTTGTAGCTTATCGTGATAAGAGGATTTTAAGAGATTGAGCCAAATATACATGCAGTTATTAAGGTCCGTTCCAGGGAGCTGTCCTTCAAAATCAGGTTCGATCCCTAAATATGACTTGCCTTCCTCTTGCTTGTTGTTGAAAACAAAATGACCGAAGGATTTAGGCGAAACACCAACGACGATTAGCTTTTCAGGAACATATGCCCATGACTTTGCATGCATGAGTAGTGCGTTTAGTGCAAAGTGATCCGGGAATGGTGGGCGGAATAGATCCCCCTCAATATATCTTCTGGCTCGGCGGGAGATGAGGTGAGGTTGCATGTTGAGTGGAAGGCGTACTTTAAAACGAAACATATCCTTTACAATATCAAACCTCATTTCGCTTGACAAAAATCCTTCGCTAAATTCCAGACCAAAATGATAGAAGGGGTCTTTATAATAGTTCTCTGCATTGTCGGTTAACGACCCGGCATTTATATAACTGTAGCCATTGCAGGTGACACAGTCCGGGTAGTTGTATTTCTCCAGAATTTGATCCATTCTTTTAAAGTATCCGGGTAGCAGGCAATCATCATCTCCCATCATCAAAATATAATCACCGGAACTGGCATTCAAGGCTCGGTTCCAGTTTTCCGTGACAGAAACGGGTTCTTCTGTTCTGATGATTTTCAAGCGAGGATCTGAGATTGAAGCAAGTATATCTTGCGTGTTGTCTGTATTGGCGTTATCCGAAACGATCAACTCTATATCGTCATAGGGTTGATCCAGTATGGTGCCAATGCAGTTTTCAAGGAAGTCGCCGCCGTTACGGGTAGGCAACAAAACTGAATATTTCATTCGATCTTTTTCTAAGGTTGTGATTTTGGTTTATAAGGTCAGTGAGAAGTAGTTTTGATGTATGTTTCTTCTACATAACCATTTCTTACCCAAGAGATGTTTCTTGCCATGCATTTAAATCCGCCTACACGATTTACAATTTCTGGGACCAGCACTTGGCTTATCCCAGAAACAGGGGCGTAGGCTTCATGATTATAACTGAAAAAAATACCCGTTACCTTATCCTTTGCTGTCCGAATATAATCCTCAACTATTTGTTCTGTCATCTCGGGCATACTATTTTCGTTTATGAGTATATCAATTTTGTGGTTTATTGTTTCAAAAGAAATAGTAGGTAATACATGGAATAGGGTTTCGGCTTTCGGACTTTCCCCAAAAAAACATACATTAGAAGGATGAAATGCTTTTGATAAAAAGTATCCTTGAAGAACGTTTATAACTGGTAGGTCAATAATGGTATAAGACTGAACAGGTGTCTTGCCCAGAGTTTGAATCCAGAAGGCCAGTCCGCCATATCCCCCGCCAATTTCAACCAAGTGTGCTTTTTTATAATTTTTTTCATCCAGATAGCTCTGGGTGGCATGATGAATTTTCAAGGCAACATAAATATGTTCGGGGTGTTCCATTGTTATAAGAGAATCATTTGCCATTATTCCGTAGGGAGCCCCAACGTCAGGAAAGTCTATTGAAACTTTGAGGTTATCTTCGATTTTGGCCGCAAGGTTATCGAATCCCTCATTTAAGGCCTGTGCTGTTCTGCCTTGTTGTGGGGATTCTTTCCGTACAACCCCCAAAAATTCAGCTAAAGCTGTTATGTTGTCGTGGTATTTTAATGACCAGATTTTGTGTCCAAGGGTGCTGGTTGAATGTTTAACGAGGTCGCCAGATGCTAGGCCATAAACGAAACCTTCTCTGAACATTGAAGATAAAGTGGAGGCAAGGGTTTCGGGGTTCTCTGATTCCAGGGCTGCAGTCAACTTGCCATATTTTTCTTTCAAGGTGCCTGCCCACAATAAACTTGTTTTGTTTTCGGTATCAGTTTTCTCTAGGCTAACCAGTTTATGTGCTTTTAACAACCGTTCACATAAATGGATATCTTCATTAGTAATTTTTGTTTTTTCTCTGTAGGTTATTTTAAGCTTGGGAATGCTGGGTAATTTAAATATCCAGAGATAGTGGCTAACATATTTCAACATGTCATAGTTGATAAGAGAAAGCCCGACTTTCTCGAGAAGTTTTGAGCGTAGGATCTTTTTGGCAAAACTTTTAATAGCACTCAACTTTTGTTATTCCTCGATGGGTTTATGTTGTCAGGGTTTCTTTTTTGAAAATAGCTGTGTAGGCACTTCCTTTTAAATTTCTTCTTTCCAGAAGAGCCAAAGGCAAACTAATGATGTATCCAATGGCGGCCCAAAAGATCCACTCCAATCGGGACTTTTCCGAATAATTTTTTCCATTATAATTAAAGCAATTCATTAAATATATTTGCCAACTGAACCGGTTCCAATATTGTGCCCCCGGGTCATTGGTTGTAGTCATCAGGGGTTTAAGCTTAAGGGGCTCAAGATACTCTACTAGCGTTTTAAGAGGAATCAGGTTCAAATGTCTTGGCGCATCGACGTGAGGCCATTTAGAACCCAATACCCGGAACCCCAGAGAATCCGGATTTGGAGCGGCAACCACGAGAATTCCCCCTGGATTGAGGTTCTGAGAAACTTGTTCCAGGCAGGCCCATGGGTCCGGCAAATGTTCGATATTATGCCATAGCACTATGACATCATGAGCCGCCATATTCTTAATGGCTTCAGGTGGATTGTCACTATTAACGGCATTTACCCCAATCTCTTGAGAAAGGAATTTGCAGCAATCGGTGGACATTTCGATGGCATCTACCTCGAATCCAGCCTGCTTTGCCTGATAGCAGAAAACGCCTATCGAAGGTCCGATTTCCAAAAGCTTCCCGGCAGTTTTGAATTGCTGAACCATTTCAAGTTTAAACCGTTCCCCTGCGGCAGTTTGGGCTATCGTCTCCAGGGTCGGGAATTGATAATATCCGCTGTAATAATCGTCTAAATTCTCGGGAATTTGGGGTAGAAATGCCAGCTGGCATTTGGGGCAACGGTAATAGGAAAAGGTCTCGTCGGAAATTTTTCTATTGAGATCTTTTGCATCAAATAAAAAAATCGCTTCGACTTGACACAATGAACAATTTATTGGCATTGATGTTGGGTTTGGAAAACGTTTAAATTGACTTTGGATGATTAGGAGAATACGAGCCCGGCAACTCTGGTAATTATTGAAGTTAGCCTCCCAAGTCAGTAAAAGGTGTGCCAGAAGGCGCATTTTGGAAAAGTAGCTTCAGAGATTATAAAGCCTCTTGTTACAAATATGGCAATTATAAATAAATTGGATAATATTGTAAATGCCAGTCTTGCGGGCTAAATGAGAGTCTTTTGACGAGTATTGAAATTGAGGCCACATTTGTTCATTTATGGACGATCAGGGATGAAAATAGTGAATATACCCTGAGCATCTGCTTCTGTGTTGAAGGCGATGCTTGATGGGATTATCTCACTATATCTTGTTGTGGTATATTAGTTGTAAACTAAAGTGAATGATTGTTTATGCTTAACTCGCCTCTATACCATACGGTTTACCCTTCTAAATCATGGAAAAATTGAAAAACCAAACCAATATAAGAGCGTGGCTCGCGGACCTGACATACACAGGGCAAGATACGCAAAGTCTCGGAGCGGATACCTTTCCCTTGGCAGTTGGTTGTATTGCAACATATGCTGAAAAGCAACTGCAATTTTCTCGACCTATTCGTTTGTTTCGTTATCCAGAAAATGTAGATCAAGCCCTGAAAGAGGAAGACCCGCCTCATGTGTTTGGGTTCAGCAATTTTGTCTGGAATTCAGCACTTTCCCTCGCAATTGCCCGTCGCATCAAGGAGCTTAGTCCCGAAACTGTCATAGTGATGGGCGGCCCGAACTATCCATTGACTAGTGAAAAACAAGAAAGTTTTTTGCGGCAGCACCCGGAAATCGATTTCTATGTTCTTCACGAGGGGGAGGTGGCTTTTTTAAATATCCTAAAGGCCCTGGATGAAGTAGGAATGGATTTGAAGAAACTGGGAGGAGCCATGCCTTCGGTCCAATACATTGATCAAAACGGTAAACTAATGGTCAGCCCGATGTCGGCAGAGCGGATTCGCGATTTAGATGAAATACCTTCCCCTTACCTGACTGGGAAATTCGATGAGTTTTTCGATGGACGGCTATGGCCTCTTATTCAGACCAAAAGGGGATGTCCCTTCAAATGCACGTTTTGCACCGAGGGCCTGGATTTCTATGACAAAATTTCCCGGTTCTCGGTAAGTACCGTTCGTTCGGAAGTGGAATACATTGGTCGAAAAATGGAGAAAGTTCGTGCCCAAGGCGGTAGAAATGACCTTTATATCGCAGACTCCAATTTTGGGATGTACAAGGAGGATATTGAAACGGCCAAAGCCCTTGCAGGATCACGGGCGATGTTTGGTTGGCCCGATCATATCAATACTTCGACCGGAAAAAATAAGAAGGAAAGGGTTTTGGAGGTCGCGAGTATTGTGGATGGGAAAATAGTTCTTTCTGGCTCAGTTCAATCTCTGGACTTGGATGTGCTGGAAAATATCAAGAGAAAAAATATTTCTCCAGATGAACTTATGGAACTGGCCAAAGAAGCGGAAAATGTAGATGCCAATTCATACTGTGAACTGATTCTTGGCTTGCCAGGAGAGACTCGGGATTCCCATTTTAAAACCCTGGAAGCTACCGTTAAGGCGGGTTTTAATAAAATTATTCCCTATCAACTTATGATATTGCATGGAAGCGAGTTGGGAACAGCGGAAACAATTGAAAAATATGGAATGGAAATTCGTTCTCGAGTCTTACCGCGGGCCTTTGGTTCTTATGATATTTCTGGTAAGAAGATAAAAGTTGCTGATATCGAAGATATTTGTGTTGCCAGTAAAACATTATCCTACGAAGATTATCTGGAATGCCGCCAAATGCATCTGATTATAACTATTTTTTATAATGATGTTATTTTTTCAACCGTAGCAAAGGCCCTGATAACCCACCAGTTATCTGTTTTTAGATGGCTCGAGCTTATCTCTCAATCTATTATTGGTTCCAGCGTAGAAGAGTTATTTCAGGACTTTCGAAAGCATACTGATACGGAATTATGGAAAGACCGGAAAGAACTGGAAGCTTTTATTCAGTCTCCGGGTGTTATTGAAAAATACACCAATGGGGAAATCGGATTTAATCTTTTATATACTTTTAAAGCCAAAGCGTTCACTCAATATTTAAAGGGTATTGTGGAAGTAGTACGCACTGCGACTCACCGTCTTTTAAAAGAAGTGAATTTTTTGGAAGATAGAAAAATTTTGGGTTTTGTCGAGTCGGCAATTCTCTGGGATTCAAAACGGATGACAGATATTCTGGGTGGGATGGACAATGAGGTGAGTGAAACTTTTCCTTACAATATGCTTCAATTTATTTCAGATCACGGCTCTAAAGATATTTCGCTTTATGAGCTTTCTGCTCCTGAAAGATTCCGGTTTGAATTAAATGGGGAACAAAAAGATTATGTTCATCGAAACCTGGCCATTTTTGGGGAAGATGCCCCTGGAATCGGGCGCTTCCTTTCAAATGCTCATACCAGTAAGCTCCTGCGATTGCCGATTCCACTTGAATCAGCAAAAGATAAAGGCAAGATAGGAACTTTTTAAAAACCAATTCCTTTCGAGTC
>JABIXH010000043.1 GCA_018664975.1 Nitrospina sp.
CATCCTCCATACAGAAAATAAATTGACCCGAAGCATAGCATAAGCTGAAATATCGTTCCATTTTTATACGGGGAGGATATCTAACTTCTCGCCGATAATATGCCAAAGCCTCTGGCACTCCTGAGCTACATTCTTTATAATGATTGGCTTTACGTCCTAAACTATAAATCCATGCAAATCACCCTCGAAAATCTCCGCAAGAGGATCAAAGTCCTCTTGATGCAGGATCACAATATGCTACTGCTGGCGGCAGTAATTGGGTTTCTGGCCGGGCTTGCCTCGACCCTGTTTCGTTGGCTGATTGGATTCTTTGGGGTCGTTTTTTCTCCAGAAGGACTATCATGGATCGGGATAACCGGTACAACAGTTCCTTTTCTATTACCGCTCATGCCTATGGTAGGCGGCGTTATAACTGGCATCATCTGCCATTTTTTCCCCGATGCCGTAAAAGAAAACGGGGTGCACCGGGTCATGCACGCGGTCGCCTTGAAAGCGGGTAAGATTCGTAAACGCACCTTGCTGACTTGTTCCACCACATCAGCACTAACCATTGGGTCCGGCGGTTCCGCAGGACGGGAGGGACCTACCGTACAAATCGGTTCAGCAGTTGGTTCGGCTCTCGGTAACATGTTTCATCTTTCCCATGAAAGGGTCCAGGTTTTAGTGGGTTGTGGGGCGGCGGCGGGAATCGCGGCATCTTTCAATGCTCCTTTAGCCGGGGTGCTGTTCGCTCTGGAGATCATTCTAACAAACTTCACAATCCATACGTTCAGTCCCATCGTTGTCGCCTCAGTCATTGGCACGGCCACCGGCCGAGCTCTGGAGGGCAACGATATTACGTTTCACGTTCCTGTCCATGAATTGGTCAGCTATTCAGAGATCGGTTTTTATTTGTTCCTGGGGCTTCTATGCGGGTTGGTTTCAAAATTATTCACCACTGCTTATTTCAAGGCGCACGATATCTTTGAAAAGAAGGTCAACATCCCTAAACCCTTGAAGCCTGCTCTCGGAGGACTGATCGTTGGTTTCATCTCTATATTTTTTCCAGCCGTTCTAGGGAATGGATACGATTTCATGGAGAAGGCCCTGGCAGGAGATTTTTTCTGGGGCCTGGCATTTGTCCTGATATTTTTAAAAATCATTAGTACCTCCATAACTCTTGGTTCTGGAGGACTGGGGGGAGTTTTTGCTCCTGCCCTGTTTATCGGAGCCATGCTGGGCTCTGCCTACGGAACCCTTGTGCATGGCATCAACCCTGGCTTCACAGCATCCCCAGAAACTTATGCGCTAGTAGGCATGGGGGCGGTAGCAGGAGCCGTCATGCAAGCTCCTCTGACCAATATTCTCATGCTGTTCGAGTTGACCAATGATTACACCATAATTTTACCGATCATGATCACCTGCATCGTTTCGGCCTATACCTTTAGGGCTTTCGATAAAAACTCGATTTATATTCAGAAACTACTGAAGGAAGGAACCAACATTCAACACGGCCGCGAAGTTTCCATTCTCAATGCTATAAAAGTCAAAGATGTTTTAAGTCAGGATGTCACCATGATTCCCGAAGGCATGCCATTCAGAAAAATTCTGGAGACCATATCCCATTCCAAAAACTTTTATTTTCCCGTCGTCAATAGCGCAGGAGAAATGTCCGGTATTTTATCTTTTCACATGATTCGGGAAATGATTTTTGAGGAAGATCTGGGGGACTTGGTCGTCGCCAACGATTTAAAAGTTTCAACAGTAATGACACTGACACCTGAAAACAACCTCAATCAGGCCATGGAAATATTTGCCAAACTCGATGTGGAACAGCTTCCGGTAGTCCGCCCCGATGATCCCAAACGGGTGATAGGCATGGTCAACCGAGGTGAAGTGGTTGCCGCTTATAATCGCGAAGTGCTAGTCTCTGAATTCGACCGGTAGATTACCGATGTCCCGCGCTCACCCTTTCCAAATTCCACTAACTTTCTTACTCTGTTTGGGAATCCTCACCGGCTGTAGCAACCCAGAATCCTCTGTCCACAGAAGATCCCAGTTTTTGATGGGCACCCTTGTCAATATTTCTATTTACGAAAAAGACAATGATCTCGCCCAGCGAGCTACTCAGAAAGCCTTCAACGAGATAGAACGCATGGAAAAATTGATGAGCACCCATTTTCCCAATTCCGAGATTTCAAAAATTAATGCGTCTGCGGGATTCCAGCCAGTACCGGTATCGCCAGAAGTATTGGAAGTTATCGGTCGAGCTCTTTATTGGTCTGAGAAAACTAATGGTGCCCTGGATATAAGCATAGGGCCGGTACAGGAATTGTGGGCGTTTGATGGCGATCAACCGTCCCTGCCCGATAAAAACTCCATTGAACAGAAACTATCCAAAGTAGATTACCGAAAAATCCAGATCAAAAATGAAACAGTATTTTTAATGGAAAAGGGAATGCGTCTACATCTTGGTGCCATCGCCAAGGGATATGCTGTGGACCGTGCAATAAAAATATTGACCGAGTCAAATATTCATCATGCTCTCATCAATGCAGGAGGTGACCTGAAAACATTGGGCAGGAGACCCGACCAAACGGCATGGAAAATTGGAATCCAGCACCCGAGAAAACCCGAGTCGATCCTGGCATCGTTTTCCCTTACTGAAAAAGCGGTCGCCACTTCCGGTGACTACCAGAAATATTTCGATCATGAAGGAGTCCGGTATCACCATGTTTTGAATCCAAAAACTGGCAACCCGGTACCCGGTGCGATGTCTGCTACCGTCCTGACCAATACCGTGATGGATGCAGATGCCTTATCTACAGCCCTTTTTGTAATGGGTGCAAAAAAGGGGTTGGCATTCATTGACTCCCTGGCGGATACCGAGGGCCTCATTGTCGATCAAAACACATCCCCTCATCTATCCAAAAGAATGGGGGAGTTAGAGAATTTCTCTCTTGAAAAATTTAAAGAGGACCTCAGCCATTAATCCATGTCCGATTTCATTTGGATGGCAACGATCCGGAAACAAAAAGACCAGCATGGGGTCATTCTCTATTTCCTCGCCATAAGCTTCGAAATAAGTCACAAATTGGTCGGGAAAGCGATCGTGAACGATAGGTAAAAATGGCTCTAAAGCTGAGGGGAAATTAAAGAAGGGAATTTTTTTATCGCCTGCGGTTTGCCTTGCAGTATCCTGATATTCTGCGAAATTACAGATACTGACCCATACTGGTTTGGCTCCCTTATTCCGAACTTGTTCAATCAAAGATTCAAAATTTTTGCGGTATTGATTAACAGGCACCCGTTTTCCAATATCAATATTTTGAATGGGGGGAGGTTCTGGCAAACCGACTAACCATGTTTTCATCCATCTAAAAAGCAAAACCTGTCTCATGCTCCAGCCAGTTTTTCCTACCAGGGAGTTTCGCAATTCAAATTGATGTGAGTCAGTTTGATTTGAAGGAGAGGAATCATTCAATCCAAAAGAGAGGATGACCCAGTCGCCTTTTTTCACCTCTTTTAACTCCTGCCCCAATAGTTTTCCCTGGAAAGAAGTAAAGCCAGGTTGAGACAGATTCCGTAATTTAAAACGAACGGAAGAATTTATGGCATTTAATTGTTCAACAAGCAGAGATGAATATGTTTTTTCATAATTCACTCCCCAGCCGAAACTGCTGGAATCGCCCAGCACATATAGTGTTCGATCTATAGCTGTAGTTTTAACCTGATTTTCTAATGGTACGCGAAACCCTGCCGTATCAGAGACAATTGTCCAGGGGGGAAGTTTGTCCACCACAAAGGCGGAGGAATAATTTCGAACCGTTATAGAAATATTCGGTTTGAGCCGGTAACCATAGAGCAAATCAGGTTGGTAAGCATAAACATCTTCATTCACAAATCCCTGGTGTGCAACAAATCTCTGATATTTTTCCAATACCGCAGGGTCCAACTCTTCCATCCAGGAAGGGATTGCATAGGATTTATAACTAAATTCCGGCTCATATCCCGTAAACCTGAGGATCGCCTCGATAAAACCGAAAAAGAAAAATACAGCGCCGACAGAGAACAAAAAAGAACGAATAAATGGTCTTCTTTTTCGCGAATCCACAAACCACCCGAATAAACTAAAGTTTGGAAGGGGAAAATCGTTTTAACAATAGGGAATTCCCAACCACCGAAACAGAACTCAGAGACATTGCCACCGCGGCAAATACTGGCTTCAAAAGGACACCATAAAAAGGATACAAGAGTCCCGCCGCGATGGGGATGCCCATCACATTATAAAAGAAAGCCCAGAAAAGGTTCTGCCTGATTTTCGCAAGAGTTTTCTTGCTCAATTCAATCGCCTGTGGGACAGCTTGAAGATCTGAGGTAACTAGAGTTATGTCTGAAGCCTCCATCGCGACATCCGTGCCACTCCCTAATGCTATACCCACTGTGGACTCGGCCAAAGCGGGAGCGTCATTGATTCCATCACCCACCATCGCAACTTTATGTCCCTGCGCCACCTGCTGTATAATTACGTCCCTTTTCCCAGAAGGAAGGACTTCCGAGATAACATCATCAATATCCAGCTTTTGAGCCACAGCCTGAGCGGTTTTCTGGTTATCCCCTGTCACCATCATTACTTTTAATCCCATCATTTTAAGACGGTGAACAGTTTCTTTGGCATTGGGCTTTAGAGCATCGGTGGTGGTGATAATGCCTTCAACATTCCCATTTAAACTTAAAATCATGGGAGTTTTTCCCTGTGCAGTGAGCTTTTCCAAATCACCATTCACCATAGAAAAATCAATTTCTCTTTCTCTCATTAATTTCATATTTCCGAGCAAAACATTATCATCCCCAATTTTTCCCTGTACCCCAAAACCAGGCAAAGCCTCAAAATCAGAAAGTGTTTCGAATTTGAGTTTATTTTTTTTCGCCTCAGATACTACCGCTTGGGCTAAAGGATGCTCCGAATACTTTTCCAGAGAACCGGCTAACATTAATAAACGGTCAGCAGATAACACTGCTCCTGGAGAAAGAAGTACGTCGGCTACTTCCGGCTTTCCTGTAGTCAGGGTTCCTGTTTTATCAAATATAATCGTGTCCAGTTTTTCCGCCTGCTCCAAAGCCTCACCGCCTTTAATAAGAATACCCATCTCTGCACCTTTTCCCGTTCCGACCATAATTGCAGTGGGAGTGGCAAGCCCCAACGCACAAGGGCAGGCAATAATCATCACTGAAATAAATACCATCAAGGCAAAGAGAAAGGGAGTGGTGGGCAAGGGACCAAAATATTCCCCAAAACTCCACCAGAATGCGAATGCCAGAAGAGCTAAACCTATAACCACCGGAACAAAAATCCCGGCAATTTTGTCGGCTAGTCTTTGCACAGGAGCTTTCGAACCTTGCGCCTGTTCCACCAACTGAATGATCTGTGCCAACAGGGTATCTTTCCCCAAACGGGTCACCTGCATCTTGAAAAACCCGGTTTTGTTTAAGCTCGCACCCATCACCTCATCACCATCTTTTTTTTCAACCGGAACACTTTCGCCTGTGAGCATAGATTCATCAACGGAAGATTGCCCTGTTATCAAGATCCCATCTACAGGAATTTTTTCCCCGGGTCGGACAAGAACGATATCTCCCACTACTAAATCTTCCACGCTTATTTCAAGCTCATTACCCTCCCTTTCAACATGGGCAGTTTTAGGTTGAAGTCCCATCAACTTTTTAATTGCAGAAGAAGCACTGTGCTTCGCACGTGCCTCCATCCAGCGTCCCAGCAAGACCAGCGTGATGATCATGACCGATGTATCGTAATAGACTTCAGAAGTAACCAGCCAATCAGAAAAAAAGGTAGCACAAACACTATAAAAATATGCTGATGATGTGCCCACGGCAATAAGGGTATTCATGTCTGCGTAACCATGGCGGAATCCATTTAGCGCACCCCGGTAAAACTGCCAGCCACAAAAAAACTGTACCGGAGTAGACAAAATTAATAAGAGAATATTCAGCGAATTGGATTCAAAATCAAAAACTGATTTTCCTTTCATGGAAAGGAACATGACAGCCAGGCTGATTACACCGCTAAGAAACAGTTTCAACTTGAGCTGGGCCAGATATTTGATATGACGATCTTCACCCTCCTGTACTGAATCGCCTTGAGATATTTCAGGCAAAAGTCGATAACCGGCCTGGTCCAGAGCTGAACTCAAGGCTTCAAAATCAATCAGAGCGGGAATGTAATCGATCAACACTTGTTCGGTAGCCAGATTCACCTCAACACTATGAACCCCCTCCAGTGATGCCAGTTTTTTCTCGACCCGTGAGACACAGGAGGCACAGGTCATGCCTTCGACAGGAAAGGTCTTGTTTTGTCCGGGAACTTCAAAACCCAGCTTTTCGATGGTGTTGGGGAATTGACTTGCAGATACCTTTTGAGGATCAAACTCAATGGAAGCAACTTCTGCGGCTAAATTAACATGGACGGAATTTACCCCCTCCAGTTCGCCGATCTTTTTCTCGATCCGCGCCGAACAACTGGCACAAGTCATCCCTTTGACAGGTAGAGTGATATTGATTTTGGATTTTTGATCCGACATAGTGAACCCAGGTTAATATACAACACTATATCAGGATACACAGTTTTAGAAAACGAGCCTAACTACAACTGTCAGAAATTCAGATAACATAGAGGAGGGTTATTTACTGCTGAACAACGTTTTCAGGGTAACGGCGCCATAACCAATAAGCAGGAGGGCAATCAGTCCGCTGGAAAATGAGTTTTGGCTCATGGCACTGGTGAACACAAAAATACCCACTCCACTTAAAACCACTCCAAGGACAAAGAAACCAAAGGAACGGTATACGGGGGTTTTACTTTCCAGGTTGTCACGCTTTTGCTTGAGTTGCCATCGCCAGCGAAGGACATAATAAGTCTGGCGGATCCAGTTGAATAATCCGTTATCCTCAACCAAGCTGGTCCGGCAATACATGCATTGGGCATCCGTATTACGATTGGGAAACCCGCAATTGAGGCACAATTTGCTGTCTTCGCTATGGTTTAAAGTAGTTGGCTCTTTTTTTGGCTTATCCATCTAACAACTCCGGGTTTTCACCCTTTATCGGCAGACTTTGTCGAAAGGATTAAAAAAACACTAGAATTCAGGTAAGATTAAATTCTATTACTTATCGATAACACTGTCAATCTACAATGCTTTCGGCTTGGTTGCCCCCAAGTAACGAGAGATTATTATTCACCATTGAACTATATTGCTCAATTGCCTATAATCCAGTTCCCATTTTCTAAAACTTTAAATCTCATTCAAATGATCCGGATTTTTTTCATCCTCTTATCTTTAAGCATGATATCACCGTGTTGGGCTTTGGAAACCCCTAAAGACATGGCACTGATTCCAGCAGGAAAATCTCAAATGGGAAGCAGGAGTTCTCTGTTGGAACTCAAGCCTCACGATCTGTTTAATACTGACCGACACACTCTCGGCCCTGAAAATCCGGCCCATGAGGTTTATCTCGATGCGTTCTATATAGATATATTTGAAGTGACCAATAAAAAGTATAAAGATTTTGTAACCGCAACGGGAACAATAAACCCCCAAGGTTGGGCAAAGTCGGATTTCAATGAAGATCTGCAACCAGTGGTAGGTGTCTCCTGGAAGGAGGCCGTATCTTATTGCAAGTGGAGTGGGAAAAGGTTACCCACCGAAGCGGAATGGGAAAAAGCCGGTCGAGGAAAAAGACCCATCAAATACCCTTGGGGAGACATCCCCCCCGACTCAGAAAAACTGAACTATAATGAAGAGAAAAAGAAAACCACTCCCGTAGGCTCTTACGAAAAAGGGAAGTCCGATTACGGCATCTATGATCTTTCTGGAAATGTCTCCGAATGGGTTCATGACTGGCATTACCCAGAGTACTACTTATTTTCTCCCAAAAACAACCCACAAGGGCCAGAAAAAGGACATTACAGAATTATTCGCGGCGGTAATTGGAGGAACAATGCCGATGATGTCGACCTCACCTATCGCAACGCAACCGCACCGAATATAAGAAATTTCACAGTAGGTTTCCGATGTGCTAAAAACGCCTCATAAATACCAAGAGGCTCTATTCAGGGTTTTTGAAACGGGCCAGGATTCTATCTAGCAGGATATCGGCAATTTCCCGCTTGGGTTTCAAAGGAAGGTTTTCAATTTTTTCTTCACGATCAATGATCGTCACCTGATTGGAGTCGGACTGAAATCCGATTCCAGGTGCACTGATATCGTTGGCAACAATCAGGTCGAGATTCTTTTTCTTCAGTTTCGCCAAACCACTTTCCACGAGGTTCTGGCTTTCTGCCGCGAAACCCACCACCAGCTTACCTGATTTGCGTTTGGTGACTTCCAGTAAGATATCTTTGGTGGGAACGAGTTTGAGAACCAAGCCGGCGGCCCCCTGTTTTTTTATTTTTTCTTTTTCCAGTGTTTGTGGAGCAAAATCACCCACTGCGGCGGACATGACCAAAACATCGCAGTTTTCGAGATGCTCTTGAACCAAACTATTCATTTCATCCGCTCGTTTACAGGGTTTTATATCCACACCTGGCGGAGGCTTTAAATAAGTAGGCCCGCTGATGAGGACCACTTTCGCGCCCCGTGCCTTTGCCTGTTCAGCTACGGCATAGCCCATTTTCCCTGAAGAAGGGTTAGATAGATATCGCACGGGATCAAGGGGTTCATGTGTTGGCCCAGCTGTAATAAGAAACCGGATTCCGTTTAAGTCATCACGCGGATTAAAATAGCCTTTCACCTTATCCAGAATTGCTGACGGTTCGGCTAAACGGCCAGATCCGGTCACTCCGCAGGCAAGTGCTCCAAAAGCGGGATCAACAAAATCCACGCCTCGGGATTTCAGAATATCTATATTATTTTTCACCGCAGGGTGCTCCCACATCCCCTCATTCATGGCCGGGGCAACCAATACCGAACCTTTAAACGCTAAATGCAGGTTGGACAGGGCATCGTCCGCAAGCCCATGAGCCATTTTACCCAGCATGGAAGCAGTAGCAGGTGCCACCACCAGAAGATCCGCATTCTCTGCAACTCGGATGTGTTCCATGTCAGCAGAATTTTGTGAATCAAATAAGCTGTGATAGACCGGATTCCCGGAAAGTGCCGCAAAAGTCAGCGGGGTCACAAATTTACCCGCATTGGCACTCATTACAACCCTTACATCTGCCCCTTCTTTCACCAATAAACGCAAAATTTCTACTGCCTTATAAACAGCTATACCGGCAGATACACCCAAAACAATTTTTGCATTTTTAATTGCTACTTGCATGGTTTTATTATGAGGTCAAAAATAAATAGAAGCACATTTAATCTATGAATTATAATTTAATTATATGTATTAATCTTCGAGCAATCAATATTTTATGGACGATCAAAAAAAATTCAGGATAGCCATTCGAGTTCCTGAAGTTTTTTATGTACTGAGGAACCCTGAATCACAAGAACCAGACAGGTTTATCGCTGAAGCAGAGCTGATAAAAAAGCACCAGGCGGATGAAGTCACCGAGGAACCTGTTTCGCATGAAGTCCAATTAGGACGCGATCAAATCAATACTATTTGCAAAACACTTAGATCCGAATTCACCACTGAGACAAAAAATATATCATCATTTAAAAGTTATATTCATAATCTGAAATCCCACTCCCGCGAAGCGGCCATAGAGGAAGTTAAAATTTTCTTACAAGAAATGAGGGATATTGAAAAGGATTACAAAGGCGATGATATTTCCCAATTTTTCCTCAATCACTGGGCTCAGCATGGAGAAGAACTCTATTTCATATTGAAGAGCATCGATCTGGCTGGGATTCGAATTGTGCGGGACTGTCGTTTATTAGAACAACTGGACGATGAGCAAAAAATTGGGATCTACCTGGAAGCTTTTAAGAATGTAATTATCTGCTAAAAAAAATCCACCCAGGGGAGCTGAGTGGATTTTAAAGAGGCAATCATCCAAAGTGGACCATCATAAAGATCCTCCCCCCTGCCAAATTTAATCAGATTTTCTTTCTATTCCTTTGATAATGGAGCGCCCTTTTGGCGCATGGTTTCTCAGATGTTCACGCACAAGCATCACTGCGTGATTATCATCCATCGCCGTTATGAAAATGCTAAAATCTTCTTCGGAGTTATCCTGTTCATTTATTAAAACACCTTTTACTTTAAAACTGTATTGTTTAGGCGGCATGGTATTCTCAAAGAGGTTTAGAACAATATTACCAGTATATAAACATGAGTCGAAAACTTAAAATTCTTTTAGTCTCTGCAGAAGTTCATCCTTTCGCAAAAACCGGCGGACTGGCAGACGTCAGTGGTGCCTTGCCTCCAGCCCTGAAAAAGCTGGGGCACGATATCCGGGTCATCATGCCTAAATATCCCTGCACCACCCAAGCTGGAAAAGAAATACAAAATCTCAAGGCGGACTTGGATATTCCCGGCTTCAGCCAGAAAGGCACCCTCTTCCAGTCTGAGTTGGGCGACAAGGTCCCCATTTACCTGATCGAAAATAGTGAATTCTATAATCGCAAGCATCTTTATGGAGAACCCGGTTCCGATTACCCCGACAATGTGAAGCGGTTTGCATATTTTTGCCGGGCCGTCTTGGAAGCAACTAAAACAATTAAGTTTAAGCCAGACATCATACATTGCAACGATTGGCACACTGGGCTGATTCCATTATATTTAAAGGCTGACTCATGGTTTTCTCAAACTAAAACACTTTTCTCGATTCACAACCTGGGATATCAGGGTAACTTTCCACATTCAAGCTTGGCAACAACCGGGTTGGATGAGTCCCTATTTCACGAAGAAGGCATTGAGTTCTACGGTCAAGTCAGTTTTATGAAAGGAGGATTAATGTTTGCAGATACACTTGCCACCGTGAGCCCCGCTTACAGTCAGGAAATCCAAACTCCCGAACTGGGTTTTGGCATGGAAGGAATTTTGCAAAAACGTTCCACCCATCTGCATGGAATTTTGAACGGCGTCGATTATTCCGTATGGAATCCAGAAACCGATCCTTTAATTCCGGTCAACTATGGACCAACATCTCTATCTCAGAAAACACAATGTCGAGAATATCTAATGCGAATGTTTTCACTCCGTCTCAATAAAAGGACACCCATTCTTTGCATGATCACCCGCCTTTCAGAACAAAAGGGAATAGATTTGATCATGGAGGCCAAGGCTGTCCTTAACAAATTGGATATATCCTTGTTGATTCTCGGCACGGGTGAATCCCGCTACGAATCTTTTTTCCAACAGTGGAGCAAAGAAAGACCTGACCACATCGCAACGGCATTGAAGTTTGACGAGTCCCTGGGACATCGTATTTTGGCTGGCAGTGATATGCTTCTCATGCCATCCCGCTACGAACCTTGCGGACTCACCCAAATGTATGCCCTGAAATATGGAACCGTGCCTATTGTCCGTAATATTGGCGGATTGAAAAACTCCATCCAGGAATTCAGCGATAAAACGGGAAAAGGAAATGGGTTCAAATTTCCAAACAAAAAATATTTCCTTAAATCCTTGCAGAAAGCATTATCCTGTTTTAACCAAACCAAAACCTGGGAAAAGCTGATGCGGAATGGTATGGGAAAAGACAATAGTTGGGAGTGTTCAGCCAAACAGTATTCACGTCTATATCAAAAAATCCTTCGTTCCTGAATCTGAATTCAACACGGAGTCCCATTTCATGACAAAAAGCAGTATTAGCCTTGAAATACTTCAGGAAGTCACCCGGATCGCAAACTCCACACTGGATCTGGATGAAACCCTGCAAAAAATTATCCAGGTTATTAAAAATAAAATGCATATGGACGCCTGCGCCATATACCTGATTGATGAATCGGATGGACTCCTGCACCTGAAAGCTTCCATGGGCCTGCCCGATGATGCCAAGCGCATTAATTTAAAAATAGGACAGGGAGTAACAGGTTGGGTCGCAAGCCAAGGAACTTCTTTAGCCTTGAGCGAAGCTATGCAAGACCCTCGGTTTGTCTATTTCCCGGAAATCGAGGAAGAAAAGTTTAACTCCATGTTATCGGTACCCATTCGAGCCGATTGCCCCTCTCTTGGAGTCATCAATGTCCATATCGTCGAAAAAAGAATGTTCCGATTAGAAGAAACCACCGTTCTGGAAACCATCGCAGGGCAAGTCACCGGTTGTCTGAGAAACGCTATCCAGTTTCATCAAAATCAAATGATGTTAAAGGAAACCCGAATTTTATATGAGATCAGCCTGGCCGTTCAATCCACCCTGAAACTGGAGCACGGCCTTTGGGTCATTCTCAGCGCGATCACTATGGGTGAAGCAGGAGGATTCAACCGAGCAATGCTTTTTACCGTCAACGATAAAACTCAATGCCTTCAGGGGATTATGGGCATGGGACCGGATTCCCAAGAGGACGCTGTGAGAATTTGGACTGAATTGGACAAAAAAAAGGGAAGCTTGCTGGACTGGGTCATCAAAGAAACGCAAAGTGAACTCAATAGAAATTCAAAGTTCAATAATTTTGTTTGCGGATTAAATTATCCCCTTAACACTAACAATAATGTTCTGTCAGAAACTGTGTTAAAGAAGAAACCCATTAACATTTCAGATGCAAAAGAACATCCACTTGTCAGCCAGGAGTTTATTGACGCACTGGGCACAGATTCTTTTGCAACGGTTCCTCTTATCGCACATGAAGAAGTACTAGGAGTTATTTTGGTCGATAACCGTTATGACCAAAAAAAAATTACAGAAGAAAACCTGAGGTTTTTGACGCGCTTTACAGTTTACGCCAGTTGGGTTATCGAAAACTCCCGCCTTTTCTCTAAACTGTTGGATACCAACCGCGAACTACTTTCCATGAAGGAACAACTGGTCCAGGCAGAAAGGCTATCAGCCTTGGGGGAAATGGCCGCAGAAGTCGCCCATGAAATCAAAAACCCTCTGGTTTCTATTGGAGGATTCGCTCGCAGATTAAAAGATAAAATGAATACCCTTTCAAAAAAATGGGATGACAGCGATGATTTAAAATCGGCCGCCAACTATTCTGAAATCATATCCAAGGAGGTGGAGCGCCTTGAAAGATTGCTGAAAAACACCTTGATCTATTCCAAATCCGGCGCACTGGAAACGGAAGAATGCCAAATCAATAAATTGGTAGAAGAATCACTTTATTTATTTAAATCCGGGCTTTTCGAAAAAAATATTAATCTGGTAACCCAGTTTGAAGAAGGTCTCCCCCTTTTAAATCTCGATCACCAGAAAATCAAACAAGTCCTGATAAACTTATTTTATAATTCCCTGGAGTCCCTTTCCATAGGTGGAATGTTAAATATTCAAACCTATCAGGAAGACTACGCACAAAAACAAAAAATGATCACAGTAAGGGTTGAAGACAATGGTGGAGGTGTGCCCCAGGATATTTTTGAAAATATTTTTAATCCCTTTTTCACCACCAAGCATAGTGGAACCGGACTCGGACTTTCCATATGCCGGAAAATCATTGAAAACCATGGAGGAAGCATTCGAGTAGAAAACCAGATAGGTAAAGGAGTTACCGTATATCTCCATTTACCATTGCAAATAGGCCCCGATTATTATAAAAACTAATGTTCCTCTGACATGCTAAATCAATTGGGTTCCAATTTTCTGTAACGATTAATCATTATCCAAATAAACAGGCAGATGAAATCAATCCTCGTTGTCGATGATGAACAAAATATCAGGTTTCTCTATAAAGAAGAGCTTGAAGACGATGGCTATAAAGTTTCGGTTGCGGCTACGGGTGAGGAAGCTTTAAAAAAATTGGACAAAAGTATTCCTGACCTTATTATTCTGGACATTAAAATGCCGGGAATGGACGGAATCGAAGTCATGCGGAAAATAAAGGATGAAAAAGGCGATATTCCCATAATACTCTGCTCGGCCTACGGACGCTACAAACAGGACTTCAGGGCCTGGGCCTCGGATGCCTATGTCGTCAAATCTGCAGATCTCCGAGAACTGAAACTCACCATCAAGGAGATTCTCAATCAGCGGATAGCGGGTTGATCAAATAAAATGAAAACCATCGAACCCAGGTTTATTGCCGTTGAAGGATCTATTGGTGCTGGTAAAACATCACTGGTAAACCTTCTTGGCGAACAATATGAGTCTCGGGTAATTCTGGAAGATAACGATACTAATCCTTTTATTGCCAAATTTTATGAGGACCGCGAGTCCTATTCCTTTCAAACTCAGGTTTTTTTTTTACTAAACCGATTTAACCAGTACATGGAACTGGCTCAGAGAGATTTGTTCAATTCTGTGGTGGTAATCGACTATCTGTTCCAACGAGACAAAATATTTGCCCAACTCAACCTGGAAGATCATGAGTACCGTTTGTATGAACAAATTTTCAATTTAATAGGCTCTAAAGCCCCAAAACCTGATTTAGTCATATTTTTGCAAGCCAGCACAGAAGTGCTGATAGAGAGAGTTTCCAAACGAGGCAGAGATTATGAAGCCTTTATGGACCCCGATTATCTCGATTCGGTAAATAAAGCCTTCAATAATTTCTTTTTTTATTATTCCGAAACACCACTTTTGGTCATAAATACCAATGAGATCGACTTTGTTGAAAAAAAATGTGACCTAGAAGAGTTGATTAACAAGATCAACAGTCATAAAATAGGTAGAGAATATTATAACCCGCTTGGATCCTGACGGACCGGGACGGAGTAAGCTTCATAAACCAAGGTAAATGCAAATCGGGGACCCCATTGGCGGCCCTAAAATTACCACTGCATTTTCCTTAAATGTTACGCTTCTCCCACGGCATTTGCCGATGGTTTCTTTTTTTAGATTCCTCCCCCCTTCGTTTGCCCCAAGCCAAAAAACATACCCGACCATGCATAAAAGACCTGTCACCGTACCTGATATTTCCGGGCGAAAAAACTCAGGAAAAAAAATCACTGCCCTGACTGCCTATGATTACAGTTTCGCAAAACTTCTCGATGAGACGGACATAGACATTATTCTTGTCGGAGATTCTCTGGGAATGGTTTCCCTCGGCCATGAGAATACCCTCGCAGTGACTCTGGACAATATGATCGACCATACTCAGGCAGTGAAAAGAGGCACTCAACGCGCTCTGGTAGTGGGCGATATGCCTTTCATGTCTTATCAGGTTTCAATAGAACAGGCAGTCACCAATGCTGGCCGCCTGATTCAGGAAGGCGGGGCATCTGCTGTCAAACTGGAAGGGGGCGCACGCATGGCAGACCGGGTTCAGGCGATTGTTCAGGCAGGAATACCCGTCATGGGCCATATCGGTTTGACCCCGCAATCAGTTCATCAGTTCGGAGGCTATAAGGTACAAGGTAAAAATTATTTTGACTCCCGGCAAATCAGGCAGGACGCAAGCGATCTGCAAAATGCCGGTGCCTTTGCCCTGGTCTTGGAGGGAATCCCCGGTGAGCTGGCAGAAGAAATCACTAAAGGGCTAAAGATCCCTACTATAGGAATTGGAGCAGGCCAGAAATGCGACGGCCAAATTCTGGTTCTTCATGATCTTTTGGGACTGAATCAGGACTTCGTGCCCAAATTTGTAAAACAATATGCTCAAATGGCTGACAACCTGAAGAGCGCAGTCTCCGAATACATTAAGGAAGTCAGGGATGAAAAGTTTCCAGGGCAGGAACATACTTACCACTCAAAACAGGGGAGCCTCAAGCAAGTCAATGATTGAGACTAAAAATAGCACCCGGCGAGTGACCATGATTTCTTCCATTTCTGAAATGAAAGAAGTCTCTCAATCCATTCAAAAACAGAACCTGACTATCGGCTTGGTGCCCACTATGGGTTGCCTCCATGAAGGCCACTTAAGTCTGATCAAAAGATCCCTGGAATCCTGCGATAAAACGGTAGTCAGCATTTTTGTTAATCCGACCCAGTTTGGCCCCAATGAAGATCTTGATTCCTATCCACGTCCGTTAGAAAGTGATATTGAGAAACTGGATGAAATGGGAGTGGATATTTTATTTCATCCCAGCAAAGAAGAGATGTATCCGACAGGGTACAAAACCTTTGTAGAAATAAAAAATATTACTGAACAATTATGCGGAAAAAGTCGGCCTGATCTTTTTCAAGGTGTCGCCACCATAGTGTTAAAGCTTTTCAATATTATTCAGCCCCAAAATGCTTTCTTTGGCGAAAAAGACTGGCAACAACTGGCAGTTATAGAAAATCTGGTCAAAGACTTAAACCTTGATGTTGCCATCATACGTGTACCTCTTGTTAGGGAAAGTGATGGCCTTGCCATGAGCTCCAGGAACCGATATCTATCAGTACAAGAAAGACAATCCGCACTGTCTTTATCGCGTACCCTGCAAAAAGCCCAAGACCAAATTCGACAGGGAATCACATCAGCAAAAACTATAAACAACCTGATCCAAAAACGTTTGTTAGAGACTGAAGGCGCTAAAATCGACTATATTTCTATTTGTGATCCTGTAAATTTTAAAGAAAAAGAACAAATTCGTGGAAGGACGCTAATTGCCCTCGCGGTAAAGATCGGCCCTTCACGGCTTATTGACAATTGCATTATTGAGGAAATCTGATGCAAAGAACCATGCTTAAATCCAAACTTCACCGTGCCCGGGTAACGGCTACTGAAATTGATTATGAAGGCAGTATAGCTATTGATGAGGATCTTTTGGATCGAGTAGGCATTCTGCCCCTTGAGCAAGTCCACATCTATAATATTAATACTGGAACCCGGTTTATTACCTATGTAATAGCCGCCGAACGAGGTTCTGGAATCTTTTCAATCAATGGAGCCGCAGCCCGTCTGGCCCAGATTAATGATCGCATCATCGTTGTGGCTTATGGTATTATGGATACTGATCAGGAAAGCCACAAAGCTCAAGTTGTCCTCCTTGATGCCGAGAATAAAATTGTGGGGAATTAAAAGAAATTTTGCTTTCCTGTTCCGAAATAAAATCACCTGATTTATTTAAATAGTAAGAGGTTACCTTGACCGATTTATTTATATACGCCGCCGCAGGATTCATGGTCTGGATGTGTCTGGATTGTATTCAACGCCGTGAACATTTTATATGGATCATTATCATGATCATACTTTTTCCCGTAGGGGCAGTGGCCTATTTCTTTGTAGTTAAAAATCGAGCAGGAGAAAGCAAAGCTCCTCAGGGTTTTTCTCCCACTCCAATCCGTAAGGAAGTTGAAACAGAAGAAACCCTGCAACTTAAGGAACTGATCGGAAAATTCCACAAAGCCTATCATTACGAAAAATTAGGGCAGGTTTATATGGAACAGCAAAAATTTGAAATGGGCATTCCCCAGTTCGAAGAAGCCATCCAGCGCGACCCGGAAATGCTGGAAGCGCGTTATGGCTTGGCTAAATGCCTTCATGGACTTGGCAATTATGAGGATGCTGGCATTGCCCTGGAGAAATTGACCTCCATTGATAAAAAATACGATTACGGCAATGCCATTTTTGGACTTGCCGAGTGCTACCGGTTATCCGGCGAAGAAGAGAAAGCCCTGGAAACATACGGTGAAGTAATAAACTCCTTCCACTTTTTCAAAGCCTATTACCATTACGCCCGTCTTCTCGATAAAAAAGGAAAAAAACAGGAAGCCATCGGCTATATGAAAAGCATTGTGGGTTCTTCTAAAGATTTGCCTGATTATAAACTGGAAAAAGAGCGTTTCTGGATTGATGAGGCTTCCAAGTTTTTAAGAAAAAATGGCATTGAGCTGGCCTGAAACATTCTCTCGACCCTACAAGCCACCATTATAAAATCTACTGGTGGGATTCAACATCATGACAATTCTTTCTGAAAACCTAAGGACCATCCGGAAAAAACTAAACTGCACCCAAAATGCCATTTCAGAAGTCTTGGAAATTGGTTTCAGAACCTATGTCAGATATGAAGCCGGAGAAAGAGACGCTCCCGTTTCGGTCTTGGTCAAACTAGCCAAACTGGGAAAAGTGTCGCTAGACCGACTCCTTACGACTGAAATCCTCCTTGAAGATCTCCACACCCCGGATCAAGAAAAGCCTCCGTCCACAATCAAAAATGCGGAAGTAATCGGAGGAGGGATTGAAGAAGGAAGATTGATGTTTAAAGGATTATTGAACGACCATTTGGTAACCAACAATAAAGAAGAGCAAAAACTTCTCACATTATTCCGCAAAGCCAGTCGTCCCAATCGAGAAAAATATCTGCTGGATTTAGAATGGCAGTTCAATAATACCCGAAGACCCCGCATGACAACCGCCAAAAAAATCCCCCGCAAGGTAGAAAAAGAGCAGACTGCAGTAAAACTCAAAAAACTCGCCAAAAACATCAAAAAAATTACCGTCCGCGGCTAACCGGGCACCGCCCGGTGGCGACTAGCAATAGCTTTATTGGGTTGGCTATGTGTTATCTCGGCTTAATGGACCCCTCTTCCTCGAAGAGGGGCTGGGGTGATTTGTAAACGGGTCCCAGTTTTCCCCCTTGATTATGTTCCTTCATCAGCTTTCATGCCCCGAAGGGGTATCAGGGGGAATTGGGCAAGATCTGATTGGTCAGCCGAGACAATTCTTTGCCAGCTTGATGGGCTATTGCTCGTTGGCCGCGGCGCCTTCGCCGCTACTTGCGGAGGAATTTTTTCAGGATATCATCCATATCGAACAACAAGGAGATGGGTCTGCCGTGCGGGCAGGTATACGGCATGGAGGTTTGCTCCAGGTCGGAGATCAATTTTCTTATCTGATCGAGGTTGAGAGGATGGTTAATCTTGATGGCGTTGCGGCACGACATCATGATTAATACCTGCTCATATTTTTCATGCAGAACATCTTCATGCGCTCCTTTGGGGAGAAGTTCAATCGTTTCCCGCAAAAGTTTTTCATGGTCGCCGTTTTTAAGAATTGCCGGAACCGACCGGAGCAGAAACTCATTCTTTCCAAAAGGTTCGAGTTCCAACCCCAGTTCCAGCAATCGCTCCAGATGAGGACTCAGTAATTCGGACTCCCCCGGAGAAAGCGCTATGGCAACGGGAAACAGAAGCTTCTGAATTTCTACCTTACGGTTTTTAGCGGCTCCGAGAAATCGTTCGTACAAAATCCTTTCATGGGCCACATGTTGATCCACAACCAACAAACCCTGCTTGCCCTGCATGATGATAAAAGACAGATCCAGTTGCCCGAGTGGCTCGAACTCGGAATAAATCAAATTAGCCACCGGTGTCGGAGCCTTATCAAACCAGGTCACCTGTGATGTTGCGGAATCTGACCCTATCATTGTTCTCAATACTTGAGAAAGGTCTCCCTGATGCGGCTTATCCACCCATGAGGGTACCTGATAGCTGGGTCGTGTTGAGGGTGGTATGGGATGGCTTTGCAGAGGGATATCCTCCTCTTCACGTGCACTTAAATCCACCGATACCTGCTGATTATTTTCCAGGGCCGAGCGCACCCCATGAGCCACAAATTGATGCACATCCTGTTGAAAGGCGAAACGTACTTCGGCTTTGGAAGGATGAACATTTACATCTAACAAATGTGGGTCCATCGTCAAATAAAGAAACATTACCGGATGCTGACCTTTCGGCAACAAATGGCTATAGCCCTGTTGAGTGGCGTGTAAAATGACTTTGTCCCGGACAAAACGACCATTGATAAAACAATATTGGGCCGACCTGTTAGAGCGAGTGTAAACAGGACTCGACACATACCCTCTTAATTGGTATTCCCCTGATTGAGCCTCGACCTCCAGCAGATTTTTAGCGAGATCGGCCCCAAACAGTTCAGCGATCCGATAATGGAGTTGGTCAGTGGGTAGAGTGTGGATCACCTCTCGGCCATTATGGGTCAAATGGAACTGAATGTTTGGGTTTGCCAATGCCTGTTGCGTGACAACCTGAGTGATGTGAGAAAATTCTGTTGAATCCCCTTTTAAAAACTTACTGCGTGCAGGAGTCACATAGAATAGCTGGGCGATTTCAAGAGTCGTTCCTTGCGGACAGGCAACATCCTTTTCTTCTAATATTTCACCGCCTTCCACCACGATCAATCTTCCGCCTTCACTTTCGTTCTGAGCACTGGTACAACGCACTTTAGCCACCGAAGCGATACTTGCAAGAGCTTCCCCGCGAAACCCTAACGAACGAATGGTCTGAAGATCTTCAAACCGCGAGATTTTACTGGTGGCATGGCGAGAAAAGGCTAACCGACATTCTTCAGGAACCATACCCATTCCATTGTCCATAATCCTGATTTTCTTTTTTCCGCCCCCTTCAATATCCAACCGGATTAATGTTGCTCCTGCGTCTATGGAGTTTTCCACCAACTCCTTGACCACAGATGCGGGACGCTCCACCACCTCACCCGCCGCAATCTGATTGGCCAGGTCTTCTGAAAGCACACGAATTTTGGATGATAATTTTTGTGGGGAAACCGACATGAAAATCCTTGAGTTTAATCGCGAAAGGTCCGATTAATTTTTTAAAGCAAATCAGAATCTATTGCAAGTCAATTGGTGATATGATTGGTGGAGTTGAAATTGGGAGACACCCTGTTGGACAGTCATTTCCTCGAAAAAAATATTAAATCCTTGAAAACCAGTGTTTCCCGGCACGGAAACCTCTCAGCAATCCTTCCCGAAAAAATCTCACCGTTGACAACCACTTCGGGTCTGCCTACGGTTCGCTACGACAATATCCTGCTCCATAGCAGTTATGACCCAGAGAAAGAGGCTCAGCGGTTCACCGAGAAACTTCAAACGGGAGCACGTGTGTGCCTGTATGGGTTTGGGCTAGGTTATCATCTCAATGCTATTCTGGATAAAATTGGTCCCAGCGGATTTCTTCTTGTCATGGAGCTCAACCCCGATATCCTCCAAGCGGCCCTGATATTGAGAGACCAGACACGAATTTTTGAGGACCCTCGTTTTCAATTAATTTTTGGAGAGGATGAAGCAATCGTTTCCCGTGAAATATCTGATCAGATGGAACGTTTAACAGGGGACCCTACCGACCCATTTGAGGTTTTATTTCACGCGCCTTCCTTCAAGTGCATTCCATCAAACTTTCCTTCCCTCACCAATGCTCTGGAAGTTTTATTGCTTGAGCGCCGGTTTCCGGCAATATTCGGCAGTCTTGAAAACTCCAATTTTTTATTAAACCGTGAAATCATAGCAAGCTCTCCAGGAATTAACGCCCTCAAGAATTCGGAAAAAGGCAAACCAGGCATTTTAGTCAGCGCCGGCCCCTCTCTCGACCTCGCGCTTCCCTATTTGCATCGCCTCCAAAAAGATTTCTTAGTCGCTTGCGTGGATACTTCTTATCCCATTCTCATAGAAAACAATGTCCAACCAGATTATGTGCTTTCTCTGGACCCGCAGATAGATAGTGCGGCGCACTTTATGGATTGTCCTACCGAGAAAACCAGATTAATCTTTACTCCCAGTTCCAACCATAACGTTCTTAAATTTTTTTCCGGAGAATGCTATGTGGTTTTTAAGGACGGACATCACCTTTCAAAAGATAACGAATCCACTACGAAAGAAAAAGGCACCACACGGGCAGGAGGATCGGTCGCCTGCCTGGGGCTTGATGCCTTGATCCACTTAGGGTGTGACCCGATTTTTCTAATCGGTCAAGATTGTGCCTTTTCTGGGAATCGTTATTATTCCAGTCACTCCCAGTTTAACAATCAACTTCAAAGCAAAATCAGCAGAACAATGTCCCTTGAAAAATTACATCTGGAAAAAGCCGGGGAGAAAAAACAGCTCTCAGTAAAATGCGCGCATGATAATTTTCTACTTACTGACCAGGTCATGTATAGTTATCTACGTACCCTCGAACATATAATTCAAGCTAACCCAGATACCCGTGTTTTTAATCTGTATTCTCATGGTGCAGAAATTGAAAATGCTCCGGCCGTAGGTTCGGTCAACGAAATGATGCGCCAAGCTTTTATTCCCAGAAATTAAAATTCATGCCGACCTTCGTAAAATATATTCCTCATTTGAGTATTACTGCCCTAATCATTTTTCTCGCTACGGACTATTTTTCTCCAAATCAAAAAGCTGTATTAATCCCTCCTCACCCTGAAGAAGCCAAAACGAAAGTTGAAGGAAGTCATGCGGGAGACAATCATATGGAAGGAAGCCATAGTGATGATGACAACCTTTCACAAGAAGAACGGGAAAAACGAATGGGTATATTCCATTACAACGAAGGAAACCGGCTTTATCAGGAGGAAAACTTTTCCGAGGCCATCGTGAATTACCAAAAAGCCCTGCATCACAACAAAGGATTAAAGGAAGCTCTCATTAATCTGAGCACGGCCTATATGAAAAACAAGATGTACGGGAAAGCATTGGAAACGCTCCAGTCAGGTCAAAAGCAATTTCCAAAAGCCGCCCTAATCGATTACAACTTTGCCTGCTATTATTCTTTAACCGAAAACCTGGAGTCTGGACTACTGGCCCTGAAAAATGCAGTGACCAAAGGTTATAAACAGTTCAGCCAAATAGAAAGTGACCCCGACCTCACCAACCTCAGGCAATCAGGCGAATACAAAGCCTGGATAAAAATGATGTCTCTTCCAGCCAAAATATGATTTCTGAAAAACCTGGTCCACCCTGTTTTACGATTCTGACAGACAAACCTGACCCGAAGAATTAATCTTTAGCCCCACCTTGCCGCTCAGCAAGGAAAGCATGGGGGTCCCTATAAATGCTTTCCGCCATCCCTGAAACAGAAAATGCTCTTCCATATTATTTTTTTGCTCGAAGTGAGTCACAAAACTGTGAATCTGCTTTCTGTCGGCAAGAACACTTGGCTCAATTTTCAATTCTTCAGATCGAATTTGAACATAAGCAGAGAGTAATTCTTCTACACCACGAATGGTGGTGTGCCCATTATTGTCCGGAAGGACTGTGAGATCTTCATCCGGAATTTTCATAGCACTTTCAATCACAGATAAAATAGAGGCACCACTCTTTGCCGATTCCTTCTGGTGGAAGCCTCTGAACTCGGACAGCACTTTCAAATCTTTCGGAATTTTTCGGGCAAATTCCAATAAGGTTTCATCCATTACGATGTGCTTGGGTAGGCAATCCCGTTTGACCGCTTCTCTTTCCCGCCAGGCAACAAGTTCCTTGAGCACCGTCAAGTTCCTGGGTTTCAAGCTTCTCAAGTTTTTAATTTTCATTAGTCGTTTCTGCGGGTCCGGCAAAGCAAAAGTTTTGGGGTCTTCCCAGGCGAGAACCTCTCCTTTCACCCAATCTAGGCGATCCATCTTTTTTAATTTTTCTATCAGCTTATGGTAAACCGGTACCAGATAACGGACATCGTCAATGGCATACTCAATTTGGTTTTTGCTTAAAGGTCGACGGCACCAGTCGGTATAAGTTTCGGACTTATGAATAGTTTTTCCTATAGCCTTGTGAACGATCTTGGCAAAGGAAATCTGAGCCCCCCATCCCACTAATGCGGCGGCAATCTGAGTGTCAAACACTGGAGGAATGACCTGACCACAGAGACGCACCAGAATTTCCAGATCCTGACGTGCGGCATGAAAAATTTTAATTTTTGAAGGGTCTTTCAGCAATTCCAATAATGGGGTTAAGTCAGAAATCTTAATGGGATCAATGGCGGCAAAATGCTCTCCACTGGATACTTGAATTAACCCAATACGATGAAAATAAGTCCTTTCCCGGACAAACTCTGTATCTACCGCTAGAATTTCAGCAGACTGCAGGTTTTCGCAAAATTCCTTCAACTTGTCTGCAGACGTGATATACATAAATTAACCTAAAAGTCAGTTTGAAATTGAACCCGCCACCCATTCTCTTGAAAGTGGGATTATAGGGGAATCTGCCCTGGAAGAATAGGATGAAAAAAATAATCCAAGAAAACACCCGCACTCAAAATATAAAAAAAGGCGCAAAGCTCTTTAAGCTCCGCACCTTTTTTATTCAATAAAACCGGTTAGAACATTTACAATCAACGATCTTCCAGTTGATACTCGTCCTTTAATTCTTTTTGGTTTTCCATATCCTGGGACCGATTATCCTTGTCACCAAAGTCGATCAAATTCTGTTCGCCATGCTTCCAAAATCGGTTGCTTAGCTTTTTTGAAGATATCACTTTTTTTAGATACCCTTTGGCGTCGAAAATCTTCACTTCATAGAACATAACGCGCCCTGCCTCCAAAAAAAAGTCATCAATGCCTTATTTTCCGGAATCCCCCCTCTTACAAAATAAACCAGATAAATAAGATTTACCCTGCAATCCAAGTTAACCTTAAAATCAAATTTAATATTTGTCAAGCAAATAAGTCCAATTTTATCAATGCATACATACAAGTTCCGCCTAATGCGGATTAGGTTTACCTCCCCATAAATATTTTAGTAGAGTAACATTACTCAAAGTATTGACCCATTATTATGGCCTTTCTTACGAAGAATTTAAATTTTTTAAGTGAGTTTATTTCAATAAGTTAATTGAGGTTCTACTCCCGGTAGTCCCCCACTATTCCCCTAAGTTCCTGAAATTTAATGCCAATTCCACAAATATTTTGAGAGACGGAAAAGCTGGTTTTTCATTGACTTTGCCCGACCTATAACCTATGTTTACACTACGTTTTCCGGAGTAGACGTATGTCCCTCTCGTTACAATATACCTTCCTTCCTCAATAGCGAAGCGATGATATTACTAGGACTTGATGCCTCCACACCTAAGGGAAGTGTTGCTCTCTTGAGGGACAGGCAGATTATTGCCGAGTCGACAGGATCTTCAACATTTTCTGACCAGTTATTGGTCTTGATGGATGAAGTTTTGGGAAGTTTAGATGGAGGACTGGAAAAAGTTGATGGGTTTTGCGTTACAACGGGCCCTGGGTCTTTTACCGGACTCCGAGTTGGGATCAGCTTAATCAAGGGATTAGTTCTGGCTACAGAAAAACCTTTCTGGGGTGTCAACACGCTGGAAGCCTATGCAAATTTAGTTAATCCCGTTTCCCAACCCATTTGCCCAATTCTGGACGCAAAAAAAAAAGAGGTCTATACAGCAAGGTTTAAATATAAAAACAATAAATTAGTTAAAGAGACCCCCGACCAGGCAGTTTCTCCCCAGGAGTTATGTGAAATGACTCAGGAACCTTCTGTGTTTTTAGGCGGTGGTGTGGAACCTTATAAAGATTTCCTGGCCTCAAGGTTAGGAAACAAATTTATTGAAAATGCTCCGGTCAAAAATCAAACGATTGCGGCCAGTGCAGTTCAAATTGTCTTAAATCAGTCCCAGGCAAACCCCGGTTTTGACCTGGATGCTCTGACTATCCATTATGTCAGGAAATCAGAAGCAGAAATAAACAACAACATATTAAA
>JABIXH010000120.1 GCA_018664975.1 Nitrospina sp.
AGAATGTCTTGAAGCCCCAGGAAATACCAAGGTGCTTTGGAAGGATTTGGGGTTTTCGTTGGGTTAGCCGCTTCTTCAAGCGGCGCATCGATAACGATGGACCATACGGTAAGTGCAATAATCGTAACAAGGGCACAAAGAAACTCCAAACGTACTAAATAAGGCCATACGTGGAGTTTTTCTGGAACTCCTTCTACCTTTTTCTTTGGTGCCGCCGCTGCTTGAGCCATTTTCTTTCTTGCCCCCTAAAAATATATCTGCCCTTAAAGAGGGCCGGAAATTCCACCGTCTTTGCGGATTCGCCAGAAATGCACAATCATCAAGGCACCGGCTATTAAAGGTATAAATATGCAATGCAAAACATAAAATCTTAATAATGCCGGGGGTCCTACCAGGCTTCCTCCAATAAGTAAAGACCTCGCATCGTACCTTGGTGTAACACCTACATATTCTGCAAAAGGACCTTCATTGCCTAAAAATGGAGTAGCCCTGGCCATGTTTGTTCCAACTGTAACCGCCCACATTGCCAATTGATCCCAAGGCAGGAGATATCCCGTAAAGCTAAGTAACAAGGTAAATGTCACCAGAAACACCCCTATGACCCAATTAAATTCTCTCGGCGGCTTATAAGATCCCGTTAAAAAGACACGAAACATATGCAACCACACGGTGATAACCATTGCGTGTGCCGCCCAACGATGCATATTCCTCATGAGCATACCGAAGGGGACATCGTATTGCAGATATTTCATATCGTAATAGGCATATTCTCCAACCGGTCGGTAATAGAACATCAATATAACCCCGGTTACAACTGTCGAAAGGAATAAAAGAAAAGTAATGCCCCCCATGCACCAGGTGAACTTAATCCGAAGAGCATGTCGATGCATTTTTACCGGGTGAAGATGCAACCAGACATTACTTGCTATCTGCAAAACACGGTTTCGTGGTGTATCAGCATAACCATGCCTGAACGCTGAGGTCCACAGTTGAGACTCAGTGATCTCTTTAGCTATATCACTGAATATTTCTCCGCTTTTAATTTTATGTATAAATTCCGCAATATTTGGAATTTGGGGTGCCTTGTTTGCCAAAAATCATTCCTCCATCAAAAAATGGATATATTCATTCTACGCTGAGAAGAAAGAATGTCGATTACCTTCATAACTACCTAAACCAGAAGCTTGGCCCCTGGGTCGCCCCATTGGCCTTTTTCCCACAGAAACTTTTTGCTCTTATCAACTATTATCTGACCATCAGGTCCTAGCGCAATTTTTAACCGCTCTAAAGGCCTTGGCGCCGGACCCTCAAAATGCATTCCCTCTTTGGTGAAACCGCTACCATGACAAGGACACTTGTACTTACTTTCGGTATTAAGCCATCTGGGTGTACACCCTAAATGGGTGCAAAGACCATAGATAACATAGATACCTTCGTTATCACGGACAATCCAAACGCGCTGGTCTTTAATATACTTTGTACTCACTGCACCAACAGTATAGTCGCTTGGATAACCAGCTTTAAATATTGGGGAAGGTTCAAAAAGGACACGAGGAAAAAGCAAACGTGCAAAATAGAGTGAGGATAGACCTAAAGAAGCCAGAAACGCTCCCCATCCCGCCAGCGAGAAAAACTCCCGGCGCGACCAGATTGTTTCCACGACCACTTCTTTTTTCTTTGCATCTTTTGATGCTGATTTTTCTTTTGTTTTGTCGTCAGCCATAAAATTCAATAACACCTAATTTTATAAGGACTACGTACCTTTTACAGACCCGGTCGGCAGATTAAAATAGCCTGTCAAAGTGTTGGTTTTTAACATAATAAAAACAGCGAGTCAAGGCAAGAAGTAATTGACCAAAACCCACCTTTTTTATGGAGCCTTCAGAGCCTGTGCACAATTACGAGCCGCCTCACACAAGCCATCTATTCCAGCCCCTTCAGGATTGATAGAATTGGCTAGATTCCCTACTGTGACACCTTTTTTAATCAATAGTAAAAGCAATGAAATCCAATCTGAGGAGCGTTTTGAAATAATCTGGACCCCCACAATCAATCGCGTTCTTTTATCCGCAACAATTTTATATTTCTCCTTCAACTGGGGTGGATTTTCATCGGCAGAATATTCCTTCTCAAATACACCCTCTACAGGGTGAAAACCTTGATGCCCGGCTGTCTTCATATTGCAACCTACATAAGCCACCTCGGAGGAAAGGTGGGCAATTTGCGGAACCCATTCACGGTTCAACTTCTTTTTTTTACCCAAAGTATTTTCTGCGGCGACTTTGCCTTGCTCTTGCGATAGTGTATCAGACGTCAATTCCCCAGTAATACTCCCTACTGCATACACACCCGGCAAACTGGTCATCATGCTTTCATCTACAAAAATTTTTTGATGTTCTCCCAATCGAACCCCAAGCTTTTCGATTTCTGCAACTCTCTCCACACCCGTTCTGTCTCCCGCAATAACAATCTGGTGAACTGAAAATTTGATACCTGTCTCCAGGGTAACCTCAAGTTCGCCTTCAGTTTTATAAAAGGAAATTAATTTTTTTCCTGCAAGAATTTTAATTTTCTTTTCTTTTAACTGACGTTCGATTTCAATATTAAAGTCCTCATCCATTTCCGGAAACAGATCTTTGTATTCGGAACAAAGGAAAACCTTGCACCCTCTTTTCTGTAGACCCAGAGCGGTCTCACTGGCAAAAGAACCTCTGCCGATAACCAGAACCTTTTCAGGAAGTGCTGGAAGCTGAGGAATTTCTTCAATGGATATGACAACCTCATCCTCTTGCGGCAAAGTAGAGGGAAATCTTGGAGCAGAGCCACAAGCAAGAATCACCGACTTACCTTTTAACAACAAATGTCCTCCATCATTTAATTGAACACTCATTTCTCCTTGATTTGCCAGCCTCCCCACCCCCTCCACAATCGAAACATCCACAGCATTCAGTTTCTCTCTAAGGGATCGACAGTAGACTTCTGACTCCATATTCAGGGCGGCCTTATATTCCTCCCAACTTGAAGAAGACGAAATGTTATTCCGCCCCTCCATAAAAAGAGCAAATCGCCGTTGAAAACCCACCCGACCAATTTCGTCTTTTTCAATCAGGCTGACTTTGGCACCCAGTTCCGCCGCCCGAAGAGCCGCAGAAACCCCTGCCAAACCTCCACCTAATACCAATACATCAAATTGTTCCATGAAAACCTATCGGTTTAATACTAATGAGAAGCATTAAATCCCCACTATATTTTTTAAAAAAATTTTAATTCGGATTAATCATATCAAGTTAAACACTGCAACAATGGTAA
>JABIXH010000267.1 GCA_018664975.1 Nitrospina sp.
ACAGGTATAATTATCGCGACGTAAAATATTTTTCTTACTAAATGCTATGCCATTTTTTCGATTTCGATGAACCATTTTCAATACCCGGATCACAGTTGGAATAGCAAAACTCGAAGAAGGGGTTCGAACACAATAATCTGAATTGTCGAGTTCTTCCGCTCTGCCTCCAAAAACCATAATTAGAGCATGGCGGGCACTGCAAAATTGCAGAGGCTCATAGGAATAGTTTAATACAAGGCTTTTAAATGAATCCAGCATATTTCCAAACCCCATAAGGCTGAAAAGCATGAATTTCTTCACTCGACCACTTACAAATAATTCTAAAAAGTTTACTATTTCTCGTATAAAGCTGTCAACAGATTAGAAATCTCAAGAAGTTTTGAAAATATTTCCTCTTCCGAGTTTCCCCTGAGAATCAAAAGTTTTTTTTATTTTTTCTAAATCATTGATATTTTCCTTACTTACCATCTCATAAAAATACTTCCGCTTTTTCTTACCTATTCCATGCTCAGCGGAAACTGTACCATTCCAGGCAATTATTTTACTTGCTATCTGATCATATAAAGTTGAGGCCAGCTTTAATTGAGTGGAGTCGGGGAGAAGATTTATATGTAAATGATTGTCGCCAATATGACCAAAAATAACATATGGAATTCCTTGCCCAGCAAGAACATTTTCATAATACTCCATCATATCCAAAAAATATGGATCAGAAACGGCCATATCCGTTCCAACCTTCTCCCTTTTTGCGCGGGAGTTCCGTTCATTAATCAGACTGGGAATTTGGTGTCTGAATTTATGAAATGTCTCAATATCCTTTTCATTTTGAGCAAACCACGACTCATCTAATAGAATATTTTTATTTTCTAAGAATATGAACCATTTTTCCAGAGTGGCATCATAGTGTTCTCTTTCAGCGACAACCTCTTCAAAAAACAAAGCGGCATTGGCTTGCGATGGAATGTGAGGGTATTTCTCTCTCAGCATTTCTAATGAAAAACGATCAAAATATTCAAGAGAACAAGGAGAAACTAAAGATTCCGTTCTGATTTCAGGAATGATATCCCAGCAAAATTTTTCCTTTTCAAAAAACAGGACCCCACTTAAAAACACATCAGGTTTAGCAAGTAATTTCAGACAAATTTTTACAAATACTCCCAGAGTGCCATCGGAGCCTATCAACAAATCCAACCAATCCATATCAGGTTGCACGTAATAACCAGCCGTGTTTTTGCAATTTGGACTGGAATATGCAATTGATGGGAAATTGATTTCACTACCATCATCCAAACGAAGAGGGTCTGATATTTTATGACCGCGCTTTACCAGCACTCTCCTTCCATCCGCCAGAGCAAAATCTACAGCATTGACAAAATCACGAGTTACTCCAAATTTGTAACTGCGCGATCCTGAAGCGTTGGTGGCTAAAGTGCCCCCAATGGATGCATTTGTTTCAGTAGGATTGGGTGGATAAAACCAGGCAGTCTTTTTTAAATGTTCCTGCAAATCAGATAATGCCACCGCAGGGCCTACCCAGATTTCGCCATTTTCAACAGCCTCAATTTCTTTAAATTTTTCCAAAGAAATTATGATTCCCTCTAACGGGATTCTAGAAGCCGTTAATCCGGTCCCTGCTCCAGAAAGGGTCACCGGTCTGGATTCATTTTTCAGAGCGATTATTAGCTCTTCTACAGATTCAGGAATAAGAACTTCATCCGCGTTACCACCCGAGTAGCTGGATGCATCCCTTAAATAAGGCGCAATGGTCTCTTTGCTGGTCTTTCGTAACATTCAAAGGCAATAAAATTTATTGATTGTTGTCAGAGCTTTGGTCTGGATTGGTAGACCCCTCTTCTTTCGTTTTTCTTCGTTCTGCTTCAACTTTTGGTTGAACATGAATGAATTTGGCATATTTAACCATTAGAACCATCATAGCGACTGCAAATATCGCTCCTAATATTAAAAACAGATCGTCCACTAAACTTTTCTCCCTGAATTTTAAATTATTATTATAACATTTCTATCGAGTTCAAAGAAGATAAGGCTCATAATGCTATGGTATTAAGGTAAAAGCAGATAACTTGACAGCAGCCCCTGCCAAAAAGTATCCTCTTCAAATTATAAATAGCTATGTTTTAAGGAATAAAATTTGAACAACGAAAATCATTCAAAACAAACCAAAATCATTGACGGCGTCACTTTGAACCTGGGCAAACCCGACGCAACCAAACCCACCTGGATTGGGCAAGATGAGGTGTTGAAGCAAATCCATGCATGCTGGCTGGTCGTTTCAGACAAGGATCATCCCCTTTCGCCGAGAATTACAGGAATGCCAGGCACGGGAAAAACCACTTTAGCCATGGTGGCAGCCCAGCAACGCAAACAACCTTTATACATATTTCAATGTACCAGCGATACCCGACCGGAAGACTTATTGGTAACCCCGGTACTTTCAGAAAAGGGTTCGATTTCTTATCACGCCTCGTCCCTCGTCTGCGCCATGATCAAAGGAGGAATCTGTATTCTGGACGAAGGAAACCGTATGAACGAAAAAAGTTGGGCCTCATTGGCGCCTCTATTGGATCACCGTAGATACGTTGAATCTATCATTGCAGGGATACAGATTCATGCTCATAAAGATTTTCGTGCTTGCGTCACCATGAACAATGATGAATCCACTTTCGAAATTCCCGATTACATCCTGTCTCGCCTGCAACCCACACTGCAGATGAACATGCCCAGTTATGAAGATGAATTAGAAATCCTACGATATCATCTGCCTTTTTCAGAAGAGGAGCTTTTAAAAATGACTGTGGATTTTTTACAGAAATCTCATCAACTGGACTTGGAGTTTTCCCCGAGAGATGGAATTCATATTCTACAATATGCGCTTAAGCGATTGAGTCAGGAGACGGACCACCCTATTTCAAAAGATGAAATATGGAAAGAAGCCATCAGCAAAGTTTTAGGGGAAGATGCAATAGACCTGGATAGTCTTGCAGCAAGAAATAACAGGTCGCTACAAGACGAACGATTGCCTATGGGACTTGGAGACTTCTTTTTTAATGATGACAACCCTCTTCACCCCGATAGCGATAAATAATTTAAAATATGGATAATATTTTTCGTCTCAGTGATCGCATCCAATTTCTTCCAGTGGTGCACGGCAGTGGAAGTTTTGCGCGGGAAATTAGAAACCGTATTTTATCTACAAAGTGCAATTGCCTTGCCGTTGCCCTGCCCCCAGAATTCCAAAATTCTGTTGAAGAAGGAATAGAACTCCTTCCTCAAATCACATTAAGCACACAACAGGAAGAAGAAGGCGGTCTCAACTACGTCCCAATCGATCCGAGCCAACCCATTATTGCAGGGTTGCGGGTTGCGAAGCAGGAAGGAATAGCACGTCGATTTATAGATTTAAGCACCACCAACTATGAAACCAGGCACTCAAATTTTCCTGATACGTTTTCTCTACAAAAAGTCTCCTATGAAAAATATGCCAGCACACTCCTATTAACTCTTAAGCCGCCTAAAGTCGAATCACAACATTATTGGCGAGCAAGGTGGATGGCCTATCAACTCCACTGCCTGGAGATGGATTTTCCCAACATCCTTTTTCTTTGTTCCGTTCTTGATTGGCCGTGGATTAAAGACGCTTTCGATGAGCGGAAAAAATATAAGAATCCGCCAAGTGATCTGAAAACTCCTGTTCTTAATCGTGTCCACAAAAATACTCTATTTTTTGCATTAACCGAGTTCCCTTTTATTACCTACCTATATGAAAAAAAACGTCAGGAGATGCGTACAGACAGCAATACGCCTATTGATGGAGTTAAGGAAATCTTGCTTCGAGCTCGCGACCTATTCATAA
>JABIXH010000040.1 GCA_018664975.1 Nitrospina sp.
TATTATTTAAATTTTTTAGAATACGATCGGCACTTTCCTCTGCATTTGCATGACTAAATCCAAAACTCCCAATAATTCCAAGTAGGATAAATATAATAATGAGAACGCGACTGGTTGCAATTTTCATTATGATGCTCCTTTGTCTTCATTGTTTAAGTGAAAACAGAGTACCTAGAAAATTCGTGGGGTTCTTCTCTTCGTAGTAACGATTTGTTTCAATTTGTAACAGGGATTGCGCTGAAAACCAGTATAAAAAACACTCCTTCAAGATGGAACATATAGGAAGGATGGAGTTAATAGATGGCCTAAAATTACTAAGAAAATAACCATATAAAATGATTTAAAATATATTGCCCGAAGTTGGACCCGACATAACAGCCTTGGGTACAGGGGGCCCAGCGAAAGCCAGTTTATAATCCAATAATTTTATTACGAAGACTCCTCTCCGCAGATTCAAACCTAACACCTTCTCTCAAAACTCTTTTAACCCAAACAAAGTTAACAACTTACAGAATTGATACCTTGATTTTTGTTCTATATTATAAGGTGGAGTGTGTACTTTCTATGGGAACTGCTAAAGCCCATTAATCGAGATTGGAGCCATAAATGCGAATAAAAATCTGGATGGTGTGTACCTTAATTGCTTCTCTCACTTTTCCCATTTCGCAGGTCAGTAGTAAAGAACCTGATAGAACCGTCTATGAAGAGAAGGGAAATATTTTTCTCAAAGCAAAAGATAAAATTACCCAGCTCACCAAGACAGGAAGGGACAGTGACCCCGCTTTGTCACCCAACGGGAAATGGGTCGCATTTTCCAGAGAGATTGAAGGCAAGGTCCAGGAATGCTCCGAACGAAACAATCATTGGGCATGTCCGAGCGAACAACTCTGGACCATTGATCTTGATAATATGTCCGAGCGAATGCTCCTTGAACCACGAACAGATGTCCCCCAAAAAAGAACAAAAGATGTGCTCTATCAATTTTACGGCAAAGAATTTTCACCAGATAGCCGAACCATTTATTTTATCACCCCGGCCTGGGCCACCTCTGATGCCATCCACGCAGTGGATATTGATGGAAAATATGAACATTACGTTATGCATGGTTATAGCTATGAAGTGGTTCGGGGACCCTTGTCCGCAAAAATAAAAAAATATATAAATAATTTAAAAAAAGATGACTGGCGAATTTTTCCCAAAAAAGAAGGGCCTAAATTAATTAGGAAAGCATTAAGTGATGATGTTCTTGGCCACCTGATAATCGAACGAAGTGGATTCAGAACAATTACCTCCCCAACTCCCATTGACGGGGGATGGCTAGGAGAAGATGGGCTATATTATAGTTCGCTGGGAAGAAGGCTGTGGACTGAACTAACAAGCCCTGATGGAACCTTGAAAATACCAATTGGAGGGGAAGATTAATACAGCAGACTCAGTTGTCTGCGCCGAAAGGGTTAATTTACAAAGGATGATAAAAGAGGCCTGTGTTTTTCCTTTCAGAGGAAGTAGCAAGCCCTAAAATTTTAAATATATTTAAATCAGAGAACACGGAGCTATCCGTTGTTCTCTTTTTTTTTCTAAAAACAACAATTTTTTAACTATTAACAATTAGAATATTAAAATGAAAAAACCAGTCAAAGCTTATGGCGGCAACGGAAATTCTGTGATTTATGAATTTCCTGATGGAACAGGGGCTAATAAATGTGGCGGCAAAATAGTCTGGAGAAGCACGAATCCAGGAAATATTACCTCCGGAACATTATCAAGACGGTTTGGCTTTATTGGCAATAACGGACCCTTTATCATTTTCCCGGATTTTGCGACCGGTAAACAGACGGTTTTCAAGTTATTGCGGCTTCCTGTTTATTCAGATCTCACTTTAGAAAAAACAATCATTAAATACGCGCCTCCCTCAGCGAACGACACAGAATCCTATATTGCGTTTGTGGTAGGAAGAACTGGATATCGAAGAACGGACCCTATGAAAAACCTGAAGCTTGGGCCACTTGTAGACGCAATTATTGATAAAGAGGGGTATTTGAAAAAGGTCAATCACGGGAAAATTAAATTTATCTCAGATGTGACGAA
>JABIXH010000039.1 GCA_018664975.1 Nitrospina sp.
ATTGCTATCATCGAAGATGCGGCGCAAGCACATGGTGCGCAGATTAATAATATCAAGGTAGGAACCATTGGGCATGCCGGTTGCTTTAGCTTTTTCCCGGGTAAAAATTTGGGTGCTTATGGTGACGGGGGGGCAATTGTTACTAATAGCGATGAACTCGCTTTAAAGGCTCGGATGTATGCTAACCATGGACGAAATAATAAGTATGATCATGAATTTGTAGGAGTTAATAGTCGACTTGATAGCTTACAAGCCGCAATACTCAATGTTAAATTAGAATTTCTTGAAAAATGGACCCATAGACGGCGAGCTATTGCCGAATATTATAATGAAAAACTAAAAAACATTGTTGAAACTCCTGAAGCTTCTCCAAAAGCAAAGCATGTCTATCATTTGTATGTCATTAAAGTTCCAAACAGAGATAAGGTGAAAATGCTCCTTCAGGAAAAAGAAATTTCAACAGGTATTCATTACCCAATCCCCCTGCCTTTTACCAAAGCCTATCGGTTCTTGAATCACCAACCTGATGAGTTTCCATTGGCCTACTCTCTGAAAGACCAAATTCTTAGTCTACCCATCCACGGCAGTATGTCCGATTTAGAGGTGGAATATACAACTCTACAACTGATAGACATATTAAAGCATAATGGTGCTTAAACCAATATAATGGAAGAGATAATCAGATTTGCTTTGATCGGATGTGGAGCAATTGCTCACAAACACGTTTGTGCATTAAATAGAATTCCAAATACTAAAATTGTTGGTGTATACGACAACGATTCTGATGTTGCAAAATCATTTAGTCAGCGGTACTCAATCCCATGCTTTCCCGATGCTGAAAGCATGATCAGCAAAACAGATCCGATGGTTTTAAATATTTTAACTCCTTCGGGATATCATTGCCGGGATATTTTAAGTCTTGTAAAATTCAAAAAACATTTCATTGTAGAAAAACCTCTGGCTCTTAACCTGAATGAAACTGATCGAGCTTTGAATAAGTGTAATGAATTGGGGTTGAAAATATTTGTCGTTAAACAAAACAGATTTAATCCGCCTATAAAAAAGCTAAAGGAAGCATTGGATAAAAATCGATTTGGAAAACCTGTCCTTGGTACCGTAAGAGTCAGGTGGTCTCGAGATCAAGCTTATTATGACCAAAGACCTTGGCGAGGAACTTGTGAATTGGATGGTGGTATTTTTGCCAACCAAGCAAGTCATCACATTGATTTGCTGGTGTGGATGATGGGTGCTGTGGATAATGTTATTGCCTCAACTGCTACGCGACTAATGAACATCGAAACTGAAGATACGGGTGGGGCTTTGATCGAATTCACCAGTGGAGCCCTTGGAATTATCGAAATTACTACCGCGACCCGACCAAAAGATTTAGAAGGCTCAATTTCTATACTTGGCGAAAACGGCTCTGTTGAGGTTGGCGGGTTTTTTGTGAATAAGTTAAAGACATGGAACTTTGATAAACCTCATCCCATGGATGATGATATCTGGGAGAAATATTCATCAGTTCCTGACGAATTGGCTTGGAACCATACAGAATTGTTTAAAAATATTGTTAAGAGTCTGCGTCAAGGGACCAGTGGTTTGATCGAAGGTAATGAGGCGCGAAAGGCGGTAGAGCTTATTGATGCAATTTATCAGTCAGCCAAGAAAAGGGAAAGAATATATTTAAACCATTCGGGCGCAGAGATCCTTGTTGATAATCCCTTGAAATAATTATTATCCAATAATCTTCTTTTATGAAAATTTTGTTTGTTACCCATGCTTTTCCGCCGTGTAATTCTGCCGGGGGAATACGAACAAGTAAAACGGCAAAATATCTTATTAGTGCTGGCCATGAAGTTAGAGTTCTTAGCTGTGCAAACCAATCATTACCAAATAATTTAGCCTTAGAAATTCCAGAGCAAAACGTTGAATATACAAATTGGTTAAATGTTAATAGCCCCGTGACATTTCTTTTAGGAGGTACAAAAAAAGTTGCCGAGAAGGGATATATACCCAGCGTCAAGTTTTTCCCAGGATGGGCATATTATTTAGGTACTTTCTATAGGGATCTTTTGAATTTCCCAGACGGCCAAATAGGCTGGTTTCCTTTTGCCAAACGAGCGGGGAATCAAATGATTCGCCGATGGAAGCCTGATATGATTTTTGCCAGTGCGATTCCTTGCACATCACTTTTAGTAGCCGCTTCACTATCCAGGAAACATAATATTCCATGGGTTGCTGAATTACGAGATTTGTGGGTGGATAATCATCAATGGGTTCGGCCATTCTGGCGTTATTATTTTGAAAATAAGTTAGAGCATTATGTTTTGAGCTCTGCTTCTGGACTGGTCACCGTCTCACGTCCTCTTGCCGAAGTATTACAGTCAAAATATCCTCAGCCTTGTGAGATGATCACTAATGGTTTTGATCCAGATGACTATCCCCACTCTCCCAAGGTTTCCTTTTCAGACGGCATGATTCATCTTGTGTACACGGGTCAACTTTTTGGCGACTGGCGTAGTCCATCGCCACTTTTTTCTGCTTTAGCATTAATGGGTGATGAGGCAGAGAAAATCCGAGTACACTTTTACGGGCGTTATCTTGATTTGGCTCGTGATATTGCCTTGAAGCACCGCGTAAGTCATCTGGTGGAAATCCATGATGCTGTGAGCCACATAGAAGTGCTTAAGATACAATCCGAAGCCGATATTCTTCTTCTCATCCCCGGAACCGGTCAAAATATGAACGGAGTGTACACAACAAAGCTTTTTGAATACCTGGGTGCAAGACGCCCTATTTTATGTGTTGGAGGCAGCGATGGGGTTGCCGCAGATCTCCTTCGGGACCGAGGAGCAGGAGTTACCTTCAATGAACCTGAGGCGATAGCTACTCAATTGAAACAATGGATCAAACAAAAACATGATGAAGGCGAAATACCCCGATTATCTTCCGCTGTGGGTGAAGGTTATACTAGAAAAGAACAAACCGAAAAATTAGTTCGATTCCTTGAGTCATGTCTAGATAAATCCTTACCTGCTTAAAATTCTAAAAACTGGTTGTAGTTATAGAAATTCTGAGGTTTAAACTTATAAACTCTGACAAATGAGTTTTTATATAAAAGACTATTTTTTCAATTGCAACAACATGTTACAATTGTTCAGCATTTATAAACCTTAGGATGGAATCAAAGCTCCACGGAATTCCAGAAAAATTAGAGTACCGTATATACCCTCAAATAGTGGCTTGGGATGATTGCATCCTGCAATTTCGTAATACCAAGATTCTAACCTTTTTTTCAACAAATTCACATGTTTGATGCGATTTGAATAGTTTGAATTCATTAAAAGACGCTGATAGCAAACCAAATACTTCTGGTTCTTTTTTTTGTGTGGTGCTAGGGGTTTTATTTTTGGGATTGGTATTATCTCTCCCATCGGGGATTAGGGCCATGTTTGATGGCTTACCTTGGACGGGCGAAGCGGAGACTTTAGTCTTGGCAGTTATTATTCCCTCCTTATTGATTCTGGGGTGGCGGTTTCTTTCGTTGCGTTTTTCAATTTTATATCTTTGCGCGCTATTGTTTCTGAAAGGAGTTTTATTTTTAGGAAGCCCTTCCAGTGGTTGGGTTGTCAAAATGCACCCCAATATATCCAAAGAAAATTTAGCTGGATTTTATCCGTTCCCAACGGTTGAAGAGGGCAATTGGGTAAAGACTTATGCGACTATTTGGAATGAGGAAGCTTCAGGGATTCTTAAAAGTTCTTGGACGGAAAAAATGGATTTTCCTTTGGATTGGGTGTTGACGCTTGCTGTTAAATGCGGCAATTCAGGGGTAAAATGTTTTGATAAATTGAGTCCAGTTGTTGAAATTGATGGGGTCATTGAGATTCAGGCTGGAGAAAAATTTGCTCTTATCGCAGAGGGAGTGCAAGACGGAACTCTTTTGGCAATAAACGAAAAAGATGAACGTGTTGTTATTTTACCTGCAAAAAATAGTGAAGAGGTGGCTAAATTACAATATCAGTTTCTTCATGGCGGGAAGTGGGAAGTGTCTGGAAAACTTCATTATAAGGGTAAGAAATGGTCCCTCATCCCGACAATGGTGGATGCCGGTGGTGAGATAAGTTTGGACTTAGGTAGGGGGGTTCTTTGGCAAAATAAGGAAGACTTGTCCAACTCTCAAGACTATATTGATTTTTATAAAATCCTTAGTTTTATTGTCGATGGCGGGATTATTGTTTTTCTACTGGCATGGTTAGTGTCGACCGCTCTTTCATTGGTTGATCAGCAAATCCTCAACTCTCCTATTGCGTTATTTAGCATTTCAGGACTTTTTCTTCCTATCATCTTAGCTCCGATTTATAGCGGACTGTTAAACATTGTTAATTCACCAGACGTTACTACTATTTCTTATCTTGGTTTTTCAATCTCCCTAGTCAGTGTTTGTTTTTTGGTTTGGACTCAGTGGAAAAGAGATTTCCGAAATTATCAGGTGGATAGAGTTTTTCCCTCTGTATTTCTGCTTTTTGGACCAGCTATGCTGTTTTACTTTACCCGCAAATGGTGGTTTGCTTTAGGTCAATGGCAAATTTGGGGTTCAGGAGATGATTGGACAGTTTATCAGCAGTATGGGCATAAAATTGTGGTGGAGGGCGAATGGCTTAGAGCTGCAGAAGATGTTTTGTACATGCAACCGCTTTACCGTTATTTTGTTGGAATCTACCATGGATTATTTGGGCAAAGTGCCTTTGTGCAACACATGGCAGACGTTTGGTGTGTGCTTGGGGCAACAATAATTATCGTGGCCTTTGCGATTAAATTGCGAATATCACCCTTAGTAGTTTTTATAACTAGCACTATATATTTGGCAATTAACCTTATTGCCGCATTTAGATATCATATTGGCAAGGGTTTGGTTGAAAATCATGCCATGATTTATATGATGTTAGCTGCCTGGTTTTTGTATAAAGCCCGTGAAGGGGGTATGATGCGTATAACCTTGGCAACCATTTTTGGAATATTTGGGTATTGGACAAGACAAGATCATTTGGGGGCTATTGCAGGCATTGCCTTTTTAGCTTTGGAGCCTGTTGAAGGTCCGACCAATGGTTGGAGAGGTTATTGGGATCGTTTTAAACTAAATTGGAAAGTATTTGCCGTATACTGGGGAGCAGGTATACTCAGCGTATTAGCATTATGTTTTCGAAATTGGTGGTTGGGAGGAGTATTTTTCCCCACCTCTAAGGCGCATACTAATATAGATTTTTCTACATACGATACTTTTCCTGATAGTATTTATACGGTTTTAACGGGCAAGTTTTTGCCAGCCTTTCCTGGTTTACCCGGTTATATGGTAATGTTGGGTGTAATAGTTGCCTTGTTGGCAATGGTTTGGCGTCCGAGAGCCCTTTCAAACTTTCCTTTGGGTCTGTCAATTTCGATTCTGGGCTTGTTAGCACCCTATATATTATTAGTAACTTGGGGGTACCCACCGCGTTACACCATTCATATTCTTCCATTGGCTATTTTGTCTTGCGGAATTATTTTAAACAGCTTTTTTGATAGCCATAAATTACGATCAAAACTGAATGATTAAGGAAAATTTATTATCCGTCAGGTTTTCAGGAATATGAGTGCAGTCAAATATTAAGATAAACTGAATTTATTATGTCCCAAATCTTAAAACACATTCTGATTACCGGAGGTGCTGGATTTGTGGGATCCAACCTTGGCCTTCTGCTGAAAAGGGATAATCCCGGTGTCCGGGTTACCGCGTTAGATAATCTCAAGCGAAGGGGGTCGGAATTGAACCTGCCCCGTCTGCGAAAGGGAGGAATTCAATTCACTCATGGTGATATACGCAATAGGGAAGATTTGAACACTATTCCAGCTTTTGACCTCATCTTAGAGTGCTCGGCTGAACCCTCCGTTTTAGCAGGATACGATGGTTTGCCAGATTACGTTGTGAATACCAACTTGATGGGAACGGTCAATTGCCTGGAAGCCGCACGGCTTCATGGTGCTAACATGGTGTTCTTGTCCACCAGCCGGGTGTACCCGATTGAAACTATTAACAAACTCAATTTTGAAGAAGGAGAAACCCGATTTGAACTGAGTATCGAACAAACTGTATCCGGTATTGGTCCGCGAGGATTGGATGAAACTTTCCCTTTGGAGGGTGGGCGATCACTATATGGAACTACCAAGTTGTGCTCGGAGTTCTTACTCCAAGAATACATTGCAATGTATGGTATGAAAGGTGTCATTAATCGGTGTGGGGTGCTGACTGGCCCTTGGCAGATGGGTAAGGTGGATCAGGGAGTCGTGGTACATTGGGCAGCCCAGCATGTTTTTGGCGGTGAATTGGCTTATATTGGTTACGGTGGAATGGGGAAACAAGTGCGAGATGTTTTACATGTTGAAGATCTGTATGATCTCATAAATTTTCAACTGGAACAACTCGATAAGCATAACGGAAAAGTTTATAATGTTGGTGGTGGGCGTGAGGTAAGCCTATCCTTGCTGGAACTTACGCGCCTATGCCAAAAGGCTAGTGGTAGAAATTTATCAATAAACTCTGTTCCCGAGACCCGTTCAGGCGACATACCATTATATATTTCCGATTGCACTAAGGTTGAGCTAGCCAACGGCTGGAAGCCCAGGCACCAACCTGAGGAAATTATTGATGAGATAGTCCAATGGATTAGTGACAATAAGAACTCCCTGCGCCCTGTCCTCTGTTGAGCAAATAACGTGAAACTATCGGCCATTATACCCGCCCACAATGAAGAAGGTTCCATAGCGGAAACCGTTCGAGGTTTATACGCTACTCTGGAGGAGGAAAAAATCGATTACGAAATTTTGGTGGTGAATGACCACTCCTCTGATCACACTGAAGCCATTCTTCTCGAATTAGAAACTCATATCCCAAAATTGCGTCACATTAACAATCCGCCGCCCAACGGTTTTGGCTATGCTGTCCGATGCGGACTCGATAATTTCTCGGGAGATTGTGTTGCCGTTGTTATGGCGGATGCTTCAGATCTTCCATCAGATTTGGTTAAGTTTTATCGTAAAATGATTCAGGGAAATTACGATGCAGTTTTTGGATCTCGGTTCATGACGGGTGGTAAAACTGTTGACTACCCGTGGCTAAAACTGGTCATTAACCGTATAGCAAATACCTTCATCCAGATTTTGTTTGGACTCAATTATAACGATGTCACCAATGCCTTTAAGTTGTATAAGCGGGAAACCATTGAGGGTTTGGGGCCATTTCTGGCACCACATTTTAATCTAACGGTAGAACTTCCGCTCAAGACCATTGTGCGTCATTATTCCTATACTTGGGTAGCCAATACCTGGATAAACCGGAAAACTGGAAAGTCAAAACTCAGTATCAAGGAAATGGGAAGTCGCTACCTGTTCATTGTTCTTTACTGCTTGATTGAAAAGCTTTTGACACGTGGTGACTACCGTAAAGAGGTGGGTTGAAAATGCTTGATAATAGTAGGCTCAATTCTCAAGCGTATCACTAACTATTCATTGAGGAAACAGCCACAACAACTTCTTGTTTGATCTCACCTGGACAAAGCATTCTGAGTACAGGTTTCTTATAAAATCATCTGTTCGGAAATTCTTCTTTATCATTTCCAAGCCTAAGAAAATACTCGCAGTAGACCAATTGGGAACCCTAACCCCTCATCATTTGTTAGAATAAATATTTGGGAAAATTATGGCTAGGTTTGACTGTGCATAGAGGGTGAGGTTCCAAGCATGCATGTGATTCTTAAAAAGTGATATGATTTTTAGGGTTGAGTATTTGTTTTACAATAATAAATTATAATTAATGCCAATTCCTCTCAAACTAATATGGAAAATTTCTCTGAAAATTTTTATGCAGATTTGCCTATCTTCACAGATTTCTTGGGAGTAACCGATGAAAATAATTTCCATAATGTTCCTGATGATTGGTTAGTCGTTGTTTCTGACATTAAAGGCTCGACCAAAGCAATCGAAAGCGGACGCTATAAAGATGTAAATATCTTAGGGGCTTCATCTATTATTTCTGTTTTGAACAGTACCCAGAATGTCGAAGTTCCATTTGTTTTTGGAGGAGATGGAGCTTCATTCGTCATCCCTGAATCCCTTCGCAAATCTACAGAAAAAGCGCTGAATGGTACTAAAAGGCTTGCCCAGGCCAGCTTTAAAATGGACCTCAGGATTGGGATAGTGCCGGTAAAAACTATTGTTGAAGGGGGTGCTCAGGTACGGATTGCCAAAATGCAAGTGTCTCCATGGGGAACGTTGGCTATGTTTTCTGGAGGTGGATTAGCCTACGCAGAAAAACTTATAAAAGATCCAAGGTCATCTGTAGAATATGAAATTCAACCCGATTTAAACCATATAGAGGATCAAGATCTTTTTGCAGGATTGGAATGCAGATGGGAACCCATCCATAGTAAAAAAGGAGAGACGGTTTGCCTAATGGTTTTGGCCAGAGGCGATGATGAACTTAAAAATGCCGAGGTTTATTCAAGATTTATTGACGAAATTCGAAAAATCTATGGAACCCAAAAAGATTACAGCCCCATAAGCCCAAGTCAATTGAAGGTGACATTGAATTCAAAGCTACTGGCTTCTGAAACCAAAGTAAGGACCTTCAATAAAAACTTGTTCACACGTCTGGTTTATTCGCTTCTACTGAGGGGGGCATGTGTTCTAGGGAAAATTGTTTTTAAGTTTGGGCTTCGAGTCGGGGATTTGGATGGAGAGGCTTATTTAAATACGTTAACCAAAAACTCTGATTTTCAAAAATTTGACGACACATTACGTATGACAATTGATAGCAACACTGAACAACGGAAAAAACTAGTAGAGTATCTGGAGGAGCAGATGAAGGCGGGAACATTAGTGTATGGAATACAAATATCGGATTCCGCTTTAATGACTTGTATGGTTTTTGATCGGAAGGATCGTCATTTGCATTTTGTTGATGGGGCCTCTGGCGGATATGCTCTGGCGGCAAAACAAATGAAAAATCAAATGGCTGAAAACGTAAATATTTAGATTTATGAAACCAGTTGTGCAGGAGGAAAAGACGGGGTGTGGATTGGCATGCGTGGCCACCCTGGCGGAGGTGTCCTACGGTGCTGTGAAGAAGAGTGCTTATAAGCTAGACATATCTTCTAAAGATCCTAAACTATGGTCGGGCACAGATCATATCAGAACATTATGCGCGACTTTTGGTATCAAGGTCGCCAAATCAGAAAACCTCTTCCAAAACTGGGATCAGCTCCCAGATTGTGCTTTACTGGCAATTAAATGGCACAAGAAAAAGGGAATCCCTTTTTGGCACTGGACCGTGTTTGTGCGGGAAGAAAAATCTTGTTACGTTTTGGACCCAAAGCATAACCTTAAAACAAATCAAAGAACGGATTTTGGAAGGGTAAAACCTAAGTGGTTTATTGAGGTTTTTCCTTAGAACTCTTTAGTAATTAGCGGGTTAAACTATTTATGAAACAAATAATATTAGTCTTAGTGTTGGTATGGGCAATACCCTCATTCGCCGGTTATAAGGAAGGAACAGACGCTTTTGACCGTGGTGATACTGTGACCGCTCTGAAGGAATTTCAGGCCCTTGCAGAAAGAAACGATGCCAGAGGCCAATACGGTCTGGGAATCATGCACGATTTAGGAGAGGGGATTTCACAAAATTCAGAAGAAGCGGTTAAGTGGTACCAACTCGCTGCTGAGCAGGGCCATGCGGATGCCCAAAATAATCTGGGAGTGATGTATGAAAATGGGGAAGGCGCTTCCCGTAATTATGAAGAAGCAATGCGATGGTACCTTAAGGCGGCAGAAACCGGAAATAGAGATGCGCCCAATAATGTAGGGGTAATGTATATGACCGGCGTTGGGGTTAGGCGAGATTTTGTAAAAGCCTCCATGTGGTTCCATATAGCAGGAAAAAGTGACCCTGCCGCGGTGAGCAATAAAAAATTTCTCATGAAAAGAATGACACCCGATGAAATTGCTCAAGCTGAAAGTCTGGCAAATGAATGGTTGATAATCCGGAATAAAAAATAATGGGCCAAAAATGACCGGGGTTGAATTAAATAGTGTATTGAAAAATTATATATTTAAAATTGCCTTATCTTTTTATTGTGTCTGGTGCCTGGGTTGCGGGCAAGGTTCTCAAGAAATTATAAAACCCAAACTCGTCATTGCAATTGACGCAACATTCGTCCCAATGTCATTTTTAAATGATCAAGGCGGCTTGGATGGATTCGAAGTTGACTTAATAAAAGCCGTGGCAAAGAAGGCGGGATTCGATTATGAGTTGGTCAATGTAGAGTGGGGTGGATTATTTGGAGGCTTGATCACTAAAAAATTCGACTTGGTTATCAGTTCGATAACAATTCTTGAAGAAAGAAAAAAACGTATGGCTTTCAGTATTCCTTATCTGCAAAGCGGGGTGTCAGTGTTGGTCAGGAAAGATATCCCCAATGTCAATAATCTGGAACAACTAGCTGAAAAAAAGGCAACGGTAGGTGCTCAAATTAACACCACCTCCTATTATTTTTTGCAAAAATATGAAGGAATAAATATTAAGACCTATGAGAAATTTGGTCACGCTATTATTGATTTAGCTAATAACGGCAACGATGGTGTGGTAGGGGATTCTGTACAGGCGAATTATTATTTTAATAAAAATAAGGAATTGACCCAAAACGCAAGGTTTCTGGGCTCGAGGCTAACATCAGAGAATTATGGAATTGTCCTGGGCAAGAAAAATACCAAGCTGAAACAAAAAGTTGATGCCAGTTTAAAGGAACTTCTTAAAAATGGAACGGTTCAAAAACTGCATGATAAATGGAACCTGGGAGAGTTCGCGGTCGTGCCATTGCCTGAATAACAAGGTTTACTGGTTGGGCAAAAAAGACAAGAACACACCCAAATATTACTGAAGAATATGTTCAGTAAAACCTCTGCTTTTCCAGGAAGTTTATTGCTCTTGGTTTTCGCAGGTTTTGTCCAGAAGGAAGTAGACAGGACAAAAACCAGTAAAAGCACTTTGAACAAGCGTGACTCCTAATAAGCCCGGCAAGAGCAACCAGGCTGGGTCGATCCAATAGCCCAGTGCAACTCCTATTGTCACAACTGCCCCTGCGATTCCATCATGGATGCGTCTCTTGGTGTTCATAATGACTCCTGACTATCTCTTGATAAGTTACTAGTTATTTTTCATCCACCGATTGCAAATTTAGCCCTCCTGTCAGTGGGGGCTAGTTCAAAAAAGGGGCAACCTGGAAAAAGAATAACAGAACAGTTTTGAAAATGGTTTAGAATAATTTGTAATTCCTATAATAATTTTTATCGACCTTAAAGGAAATTTATATTTCAGGAGGGTTCCATGTTTCAGAATACAAAAATGATTTATCTTGCAGTGGTTTTTCTGTTTTTTTTTACGGCGAATTTTGATTCAGGTCTGTTGATAAAA
>JABIXH010000038.1 GCA_018664975.1 Nitrospina sp.
CTTATTCTAAATATTATTTTAACCCGATATTTTTCTATAGCAGTCTTGTTGCTTTTGTAGCTCTAGTTCTGGACCGTAAAAATAATAAGCTTGGTAAGCTGTTAGTGTTTTCAGGAGTTGGTTTTTTTTACTTTTTTATTCTATCTTTATTTACTTCTGCTGACTTCGCTACTCACCTTTATATTTGTGATTCCATTAATGTTCTATTCTTAGGGGGGGTATGGTTGTCCTTGGTTCAACGTAGCCAAGGGATATATTTTTTTAGGAACAAATCGTGGGTTGTTTGCATTTTGTCATTATTTTTTTTGGCCCAAACATCCGGTTTGTTTCAAAGAGTCTTGGAGCGCGAGAGCCTCGTCCATCCTTTAAAGTCTATTGGTTATTATATAAATGAAAATAGTGAGGGTAGCCCGACGGTTTATCTTCTGTTGGATTGTTATAAATATAATGTCCTCTTTAACGCAGAATTTTATTTCGGGACCCAAATTATGAATATGGGGGAGCAATATAATATTCCCCGAAAGCTTTTTTGTATGGGTTCCTCTTCCATAGAAGATACTCTCTCAGCCTATAAATTAAACGACTTTGATTTTTATGTTGCTGTCTATGATATATTTTCTGTGGATACAGGTGAAAAAATGACGGGAGATAGTTTGAGGTTTTTCTGGAACGGTGAAATATCTAGGAAAAAGCAAAAATATAAAAGTTTTCGAGCGAAAAAAATCGATTCAAAAATACAGGAACTTCTTGCGAATGGTGTAAAGCGGGTTGCTATTATAAGAAATAAAGGGCTCATAATGGGTGAGATTTATTCTCGTCGCAACATACCCTTTAAAGAAATGGAACTTAGTGAATTTGACAAATTATGGGATCAAAAGTATGCAAATATTTTAGGAATTGTTAAAACAAGATGGACGGGTATTGCTGGCACCTGGGGATTTATTTGGGATCCTGAAACTGGCATTTAAGCTGGGAAACTGATGGGTTTTTGCGAGAGTGGAATATACAAGCAGGCATTGAGGCAAGTTGTAGAAGGCCTGTTAGCACTTTATTGAACAAAATTTCAATTTTTAATAATTCAATTCTCTTTTTTCCAGAAGCGTAAGGTTTTTAGAAGGCTGTGTCCATATGCATAATGTGGTTTGCTTTGCAGAATGGTCTTCATAGTTGCAGATGAATCATAGGGGTATGCTGCTAAACTTGGGTCCAACACGTTTGAGGTGTCCTTTTTTAAACCAAAACGTTTTAAAAATTGAAGTAACGTTCTTTCTGTCTTAGTTTCCTCAATATTGCGTAAGACGTTAATAAAAGAATTAATAAATAAAAGAGGATGGTAGATCATTCTTGTTAAATGAAAACTGATATAAGCCTTGAGGCGCAGAGAATTTAGTTCTTCTGCATCTATTTCATCGTTCCAAGAAACAGCTTTGTTCATGTCCCCAACTGCTAAAAGATCAAGAAAATCCAAATCCTGGTTTTTCTTTTTAGAAACTTCCCATAAGGGGGTGCCTGGTAATGGAATAAATAATCCAAAAGCAACCTCATCTACCCCAGACTTGGCAAGTTCTTTGGCATAGTTAATGGTTTCTTGTACCTCTAGGCGGGTTTCTCCAGGAAGGCCAATGATGAAATATGCTGCAACCTTCAACCCAAGTTTATGTGCTAAAGCACCACAATCCTTTAATTGAGTTAAGTCGAAATCTTTTCCTTTTTCGATAATTTCTTTTAAGACTCTTATAGACCCAGTTTCTGGAGCCAAAGTAATATGAAGGCAACCACTATCCCGCATTTTACTGAGCATTTCACTATCTGTGACACTTGCCCGGATTCCATTCGGGGTTTGCCATTTGATTTTTAGGCCACGACTAATAATTTCATCGCAGATTCCAATCAAACGGTCCTTATTTATCGTCATGTTGTCATCTTCAAAGTGAAATTCATTTATACCCCATTCTTTAAGGCAAAACTCCATTTCATCGACAACATCACTTGGTTCTCTTGCTATCCAAGTCGTCCTTCTTGATTCACAAAAAGTACAACCATATGGGCAACCTCTGGAACTTAAAATTGAAGTCCACCTTCCTGATGATGGTCCGTGCCCTTCTTGTGCTTGAATATAATTTTCCATTGGTAATAAATGTCGTGCTGGAAAAGGTATATTGTCTTGGTTTAAGTTTTTAATCCTTTTGCTGGAGTTTAATACTATTACTTTTCCAGATTTATCTCGAGTAGCCAATCCTGATAGTTCGTCCAATTCCGATCTTCCCTCAAGGTAGCTTAACAGTCCTAATAGACTTTCCTCACCTTCGCCGATGGCTATAAAATCAACTTCTGGGACATTCTTGAGTATATCCTCATAGAGAGCTGAGGGATGAGGCCCCCCTAAAACTATTTTTTTATCAGGGTGTGCCTTGCGAATTTCCTGGCACAACAATTCAATAGCAGGATAGGCAAAAGAAAATAAATTAGATATCCCTACCAAATGGGTGTCTGAGTCAATTCTACTGACAACTTCGGATATCTTTAAACCTCTTAAAAACGATTCCTTTTTAAATGGATTGATTTCATGCGGGTCCTCTCCTAAGGCATCAATAATTTGAATGGGATAATCATGAGCCAAAAGGTAAGAAGCCAAATAAGCTACACCTAGGGGTGGGGTAAGCCCGGCAGCTATTTGACCTTTACTGAAAATTTGCTGAGGATTAATTAATGTTGTTTTTAAACTCATTTTTTGTGTAGTTTAATTGCTTAAATTTGGAAGAAAAATATTTTCTGTGGCATCAGTATAATCGGGTAATATTATATACCAAATCTTCTCTAAGGTTTTGTTTTTAACTATTCACAATTTTTTGATATCTTTTGGGCTTTCAAGATTTAACGGTTTATTTGGAAAAATTCTTTATTTTTTGTCTCATTCTTCTTGGAAGGTTTGACATTGCCTAGGCTAGAGGTTTATGATTTACGTAAGAGGCAATTGCTTTGATTTTGCCATAAAATAAATAGCCTCTTGATAATGAAATTTACCTCTTGTATAAGTGATCGGAAGTTAGCCTCGCGGCCTGAAGGACATCTTATTTACCAACCAGTGGTGTTTTTTGTTTCTTACTTGGATCAGGCTCAAAGTTCAAAAATAGTTTTCCAAATAGTTACTTAAAAAAATAAGAGAATAAATAACGAAATTTTCCTCTACAAGTAAGTTACTTTCCTTTTTGAGAAAATCAAAGTAATGGTTGCAATAACACAATCCCCTTTAGAAAATCATTGGGTGATAGTACTTTGTGGCGGTCGTGGAAGCCGTTTGGGGACAGTCACAGAATCCATCCCCAAATCCCTGGCTTTGGTTCATGACAAACCTATCATTTGGTATACCTTTCTTACCTTGTATAAAGATGGATTTCGAAAATTCATCTTTCCCTTGGGTTATCGTGGTGTAATGATTGAAGAATTCCTCACCAAAGAATTTGATGAGCTAGATTGTGAAATACGGTTTATTGATACCGGTGAGGATACGCCCATTGCAAAGAGATTGCATAAAGTGTCCAATCAAATTGCTGAGGGTGAGGACTTTTTCCTAATTAATGGCGATACCTTTTTCGATTTTGATATCCTTGGTATGTATCATTTTCATCGGCGTAAGAATGCTTTAGCAACCTTTTCCTCTGTTGAAATTATTTCTGAGTATGGAGTACTGGTTGAGGAAGATGGTCAGCTCAAGGACTTTGCTCGTGAAAAAAAAGTATCCTATTTTAGTTTGAATGGAAATAACAATGTTCGTGGTCATGTTAATTCAGGATTTGTTTGGTTGAATAAAGGTGCCTTAGATTTGATCGACCTAGAAAAATGCAATAACTTTGAGCAGGAATTATTCCCCCAAATTATTAAAATGGGACGAGCGGTACATTTTAAAATTGAGGGAAATTGGTTTTCTGTCGATACCAATAAAGATCTTAATATTATTAATCTGCGGGAAGGAAACCAGAAGGAACTGGGAGAAATGGTCAAAAAAGCCAAGGAAAACCTAGCAACGCGTTATAGCTACCAGTCAAGATATTATGGGGATGTTAATGAACTAAAGGTCAGTATTCTTGATAAAACTGTCATTCCTCATCAGGTCGAAGTCCAGCCTGGTCCCATTGGGGGAGATATTTGTTGGTTGAAATGTCCTTATTGCTATGGGCATACAGCCCAAGATTCAGGCGAACGGCTTACGCCTGAGCGTTATGTGGAAATAATGACCCAGATCGCAGAAGGAGGGGTCAAAAAGGTGATTTTTGCAGGCTATGCCACCGATCCTCTTTTTTATAACCACATCGAGGATATTGTTCAGGTCGCACTGGATTATAACCAAATAACGGGGTTTCATACTAAAGCCATAAATATTTCTGATCGTTTGGCAAAACAAATCACAGCGGCTTCTATTGCACCCTTGAGTTATTTTAGTATAAGTGTTGATTCGGGGAATAATGAAACCTACAACAAGGTTCATGGAGTTCCTCAAAGTCAAGCCAAGCTTTATGACAAAGTGATCGCCAATATTAGTAAATTGGTGGAAGAACGATCCAAAACGGATGCTCCTCTAGATATTAGCGCGACATACCTGCTTAATCCTTTAAATAACTCCTCAGATGAAGTTTTAAAATCCATACATGATCTGCGAAATGCCGGAGTCGATCTAATTCGTTTTACATTTCCACAGGTACCACGCGGATATTCTGTAAACACAAATGACCCCAATATTCCCTCCAAGGACCAGATAACTGAGTATATGAAACGCCTTCGTCCTTTAATAGAAAAGGAAAATGACAGCCAGTGCCAAGTGCTGATTTTGGATTTGGATGGAATGCACGATGTATATGAAGTTCCTAGGTCTCTACCTTGTTTTGCCCGATATATTTTCCCAAGCATTGGATTTGACGGGTGGTTATCTCACTGTTCCGAATCGGCAGCTCCTCATTTTAGGGGGTTGGCAATGGGTAATTTGCAGGAGCAGGACTTCTGGGATGTTTTTTATAATTATGACGTGGAAGATTTTAAAAGGGGGATGTCCGTTTCTTGCGGGAAAATGGAACAACTCAACTGTAAGTGTGACCGCAAGGAGCATGTGGTGAATTCCCGCTTAAAGGAAAGCGGAGTATTTGATGGCATTATTTGAATCGATTCCTCAAGTAGCAATTTTAGGAGCCCGGGGAATTGGCCAAGTGCATGCCCGTTTGTTTCAAAAATCTGGTGCCAATATCTGTGCGATACTTGGGTCCTCAATGCGAACTGCTCAGCAGACAGCTGAACTTTTGCATAAATCAATTGGGATATCACCAAAGCCATTTGATAAACTGGAATCACTTATAAAAGAGACGCAACCAGACGCCCTGTCCATCTGCACTCCAGCAGAGTTTCATTTTGAACAAATTCTTACAGCTTTCGATCAGGGATTGGCAGTGTTTTGCGAAAAACCTTTGTTTTGGAAAAAAAATCTGAACCCCGATTTGTTAGAGGCTCAGATAAATTTGTTAAATGAGCATCAGGACAGGTGTTTATTTCTTAATACTTGCAATGCTTATTTTATGGAAAGTGTTTTAGAAAAAACCGGAAAGCCTTCAATTATTAAATCCTTTTCATTCAAATTCTATACACAAGGACCTCATGAAGGAAAAGATATTGCAGTTGATTTGTTGCCGCATGGTTTTTCGTTACTAATAAGTTTGCTGGGTTATAAAAATATTTTTGGAGTATTCGAAGAGGTTGAAGTTGATTCTTATCAATGCAAGTTCAATTATGGTGATTGCAAGGTATTTTTCGAATTTAAGGAAATAATTGATGGGCAGAAGCATTTGTCATTTTCAATTAACGACCGAGAATTTACGCGTGGTCAAGAAGGGAAGGGAGAAACGTACAGAGTATTTTTGAATGACCAACTGACAGGAGCCACGATTGAAACAGAAGATCCGTTTCAAGTTTATATCTCCCGGTTTCTTTCTGGATTAAATTCTGGCAACAAGTCTGAATTGGATAAATTTACCGAAGGGGCTTTCAATTTACGCATGATGTCTCAAATTTATTTTGGAGACCTTTATGAATCTCACTGAAAATAGTTTTGTCGATTTTAGTCTGGTGATGCCTGCTTATAACGAAGAGGAGAATATAGGGCCTCTCGTTGAACGAATAGAAAAAATGATGTCTGACATTCCAGGTGTCTACGAAATAATTATAGTGAATAACGGGAGCAATGATTCCACACCTTTGGTTTTAAATAAACTTCTTAAAACTCATCCCAATTTAATTGCTTTAACTTTAACGCGAAATTTTGGCTATGACGGGGCTATTATCGCTGGGTTAGAAATAAGCCAAGGGCGAAAAGTTATAATAATGGATGGGGATCAGCAAGACCCACCAGAAGTCATTCCTGAGTTTATATCTAAATCTGAAGAGGGATTCGATATTGTTTATGGAATTAGGTCCAAGCGTACGGAAGGCTGGTTTATCTCTGCTCAGATAAAAATTTTTTATCGTTTGATGGGTAAAATAGTAAATTTTGATTTACCCAAAGATGCGGGTAATTTCAGCATCATTACCCGTGAGGTTGTGGACATCATTAATAGTATGCCCGAACGTAATAAATTTATCAGAGGACTTCGCGCCTGGTCCGGTTTATCCTCAACTGGTTTGGTGTACAAGAGAGATGAGCGCTCTCTTGGGCAGTCTAAGTTCTCTTTTTTCTCTTATTTCAATCATGCATTAAATGGAATTACCTCTTTTTCAACTGTCCCACTTCGTCTATTTACATACCTGGGTATTTGGGGAATGTCGATCAGCTTACTAGTAGCTTTGTTTTTTTTAATTACAAAAATCGGGGAAATGATTGGTATTGATTTGGTGGCTTATAAAATTGTAAGCGGTTGGACTCCCCTGGCTTTAATTATGCTAGCAGGCATAAGCCTTAATTTTTTGGGCTTCGGTATCGTTGGGGAATATGTAGGAAGGATATTTGAAGAGGTAAAAAATCGCCCTCATTACCTTATTAGAAGTATAGCTTATGGCAAAGAAGTGGAGTCAAGGAAATAGACCTGCCATGAATAGGATTAACCGTGCAAAAGGTTTTATCTTCCGTTAATTGAGTTGTGAGAGACCTAAGTATTTTTCTTGAAATGAGGAATGTGAAAAATGAATAAGTCGGTGGACGCAATTAGTACATTGAATGGGCCATTATGTTGTCCCCTAACGCGTTCGAATCTGCAATTAATAGATGACCATGAAGAGATTTCAGCCCTTAACCGAGCACTTAATGATGGAGATCTAACTTTGGCCGCTGGTAAGATCCCCGGAGGAAAAATAGGCGGTGTATTGATTTCATCTGAAGGGCAACACCGGTATCCTGTAATTGATGGGGTACCCTGCTTGTTTGATGATTTTCGAATTGTCAAACAAACCGAAAATAGTTCTACTAAAGAAGTCAGCCTGCAGATGAATGACCTTCAGCGAGAACAATGGGAATTATTCAGTGCCCGCTATGAGCGATGGACTGGTGGGCCAGGAGGGATCATCACAAAAGTTCAGGAAGAATTTCAAAGACGAAATTTTGAAGTGCTTTCAAATGGTATGAAAGGGGCAGTGGTGTTGGATGTTGGAAATGGTGGAGCTACTGCCATTGAACAACTAGGCCCGGAAGTGTCCAACAGTTTAAAAGCTTTTTATGCTCTCGATAGTTCCTACCCCATGTTGACGCGAAATAATAAAAATGGCAATCAGATTCTTGGTGATGCCAAGAAGCTTCCCTTTTCCGACCAGAGTATTGACTATGTTATTGTCAATAATCCTCTACACCATTTTGGGCGTCATAAAGATACGGATCCTGCAAAAATGATGAAAGAATTTTTTAAGGAGGTATTCCGTGTTTCTTGTAATGGGGTAATTGGTGTTGAAATGGTCATACCTCATATTGCCTTGCATGTTGAAACCCTAGTCTTGAATTACCTTGAATTTATGCCAACTTTTGTATACTCCGAGCGTTTTTATTCTTGCTTGGTTGCGGATCTTGGAGTTGAAGTTATTGATTTTAAATCTATTCCTCAAAGAAATCTGATTTCCCCATTAAAATTTGGACCTCCTATCATGGATCTTCCTTTTATTCAATTACCAGCATTCCTGACACCTTATTCTTTCTTGTTTTATCATCTCAAACCCAAACTTTCCCATTAGTATGTTTTTATTATTTATTTATCAATTTTTGATAAATGGGGATATTGAATCTTACCGGTTTTGGGGTCGCTTGGATATTGAATGCCAGTTTGTGTATGCCATAAAGTACCCCAAGTGCTCGACTGGCCGCTCCATATGGTTTTAACCACTCCCGCAATATTTCCAAAATTTTTATCCCATAAATTATCGTATTCATCAATCTCCATATCCTTAAAAGGAAGGTCGAGCCGGGAATAAATTTCACCCAGTAATAGCCCTTTATCCTTGATCGTGGCAACACGTTTCACTCCCTTATTGCGAAGATCCAGTATGACCGAATCCATTTTGGGTGTCCGCATGTTGATATGAGGATCTGTCCTACCATTTGCTTCCCCAGTTAAATAAGAATGCGCGTAGGGGGCAACATAAAAATCAAAATCTTTCAATTTGTAGGCCGAAAGAGTATTCTCTATTGACTCGGACCCCATGCAAAAAAGTTTACGTGGTGAACCCCTATATTCCATATCTATTATTTGTGTGCCGAAAAAAAACTCGGAAGTAACCAGGAATTGCGCATTATCACAACGCTGCATGAGATATACCGTGGGACTTTCTCCACCATACTCCTGTATATAAAAGCCCATAGATTTTAATGGGTGAATAAGGTGTTGTCGCCTCAATGCAATTTGAAACACATTTACCGCCTGGATTAGTAGAAAAATTGATAACCCGGATATAACCAAATACTTACCTTTTGCCCAGAATTTCCCATGCATATTATCGAATAAAGTAACCCATATGGACCCTAAGAACAGTCCATTAAGGCATGCAAAAATGTAGGTGTTATAAAACGATCCGCCAGCAAGGAAAAACCAAAAAAAATGGTAAAAGAAACCAACTCCTGAAAATATAAAAATCTCACCAAAGTGAATATTTCTCCAGCGGATAAGCAGAAAAAACAAAACAGCCATGCTACTGAAGAAAAACTCCTTATTAAAGTAATAGGAGTATGTTCGATAATCCCAGGCAGGACTATTCAAAAAATCTATTGAAGAATAAGAATTTTGGCTTTTCATAATCATATAACCAAACATACCAATATTGCTCATGCCAATTCTTATATAAACATAATAATGAATTAACAGAGTAAGAAAGCAAGGTAGCCATATCAGGATATTTTCTTTACTGTACAGGTATCGAAAGCAACCAACAGCTTTCTTGGAATATGAAGACTCGGCCGGTACAAATAGAATGAGTTGATATAATAAAATCAGGGGTATTGTTAAAATCGTTTCCATGCTGGCTATGAGAGTAAGCAAAATGCTGAAAACTGTCCTCCAGAACCAAGTGCGATGCTGTTTGTAATGAACAAGAGTATAAATGCAAACCATGAAAATAAATGAGACCGTAACCTGAGCACCGTCTGACCGGCTGTAATCAATTTGCGTGGAATTGATTGCTATAATAGCCGCTCCAATTAGTCCTGACCTGTAGTCCAAGAGTTTACAACCTAGTAAATAGGTTCCGACTACGACTAAAGTTCCAACACTACAATAAAAGAAATATATCCAGTACTGATTTAAGGGAATGCCAAACCAACTATATATTGTTGATGCTACGTAAGTTGATAGTGGAAATCTAATACCAGATGTGCCCCCGAAAAAGGACTTGAAAAAATTTTCTGATATATGATCCGAAAAGTTAAACAGAGGCAAGAGATGAAGTCTCAATCCATTAAAAACAGCATGACTTTCTGCGTTAAAAAACCATGGGGGAAGTTCATAAACTCTAAGGAACAAAGCCACAGTTACAATTAAGAGCAAGACGATGCTCCTAAGTGGGGTTGGTCGACTTAGTGTTTCAGGTGGTAATAAATTTTGCATGCGTAATTTGTAAGATTGTTTCGTAGGCTCTACTAGTACGAGCAATAGGAAGGTGTGAGCTGATAAGTATCGCAGTAATTATCTTCACTGACGATTATAAAAACTTAAACATTTAATCAGAAAATATTTGAATATGCAAGAGAGGATGAATTGAGGTTATGTTTTATTGAGGGAAATTAAAAAAAGTATAACCAATTGATTTATGTAATTAGGGAACTAAAATTTATGTGAATTAGCTTTTTACAATTGAAAATTTTTCAATTTCCTATTCCTATATGCTGTGTTTGTGAAAGAATAATTCATGCGAATTTTTTACTTTTATCTAGATACAGGTCGTGTGATTCTTAAACTTGGGAGATGATTTTTCTTTGATTTAAGGGGATCCCCCCAAAATACCAAATATAATTTCTGCTTTGTAGCCTGATAATTAATGGAATAATTATAGAAAAAAATGTCAAAAATCCGGCAAAAATAGCCACAATTCAGCCTCTTTGACGTATTACAGATGGTCCAAGCATTTACAAAGAATATTTAAAATCGTTTAAACACAATGTTTTATGGGATTTTGAAAAAAATATCTCGTTTTGGGTCTTGTGGCATATCTTTTGCTCTATAAAAAGGACAAGGAGAGTTGATATGCCACTGATTGATAGAATTTTATTTTCGGATAAGGTCCCCGGAGTGTTAAAAAAGGGACTGAATATGATGTCTACCCGGCAAAACCTGATTTCATCGAATATTAGTAACGTTGATACTCCGGGATTCAAGGCCAGTGACATTGATTTTCAGGCGCAATTACGTGCCGCTTTGGGATCTGAAATGGGTCTAAACCTTAATTCGACCAACGAAAAGCACTTTGGGCCTTCAAACTCTAATATTATGGATTTGGAAGCAGATCCATTTGAAGAGGAAGCGGCCGCTAAATCCAACGGAAATAATGTCGATATAGATAATGAAATGGCAAAAATGGCCGAAAATCAGATTTATTACAACGCAACTGTCCAGTTGATGATGAAAAGGGGTGCAACCATTCGCAGTGCCGTGACGGAGTTGCCGCAACAGTAGGATTAGTTTTTTAGCTAAATTATTGTTATAATATATTCGATAAAATTACTATCTTGATGAATCTATATTTATGAATGATATTACCGTATCCAGCAATTTAAAGGCATTACAAGGGCCGGGACCTTCTCAGGGACTTGGTGCGTCCCCGGTAGGTGCAGAAGGGGGACCTTCTTTTGCAGATACCCTTGCTGACTCGCTGGATAAGGTTAATTCCATGCAGAAACAAGCGGATGTTGCCATTCAGGATTTCGTTACGGGGGATACTCGCAATATTCACGAAACTATGATTGCCGTAGGCAAAGCCGATCTTGCATTTCGACTGACTATGCAAGTGCGTAACAAAATTGTTGAAGCTTATCAGGAAGTGATGCGGACCCAGGTTTAATGGGTGAAAAAATTTGCGAAAGCTATGGGTTGATCTTAAGATTTAATTCAGATTAATTCCTGGTTAATTATTTTGAGTCTCTGGAATTCGGTTCCAGGGGCTTTTTTTATTTTCTTTCTTGTATATTGACAAGTAAGTTTTATTGGCAGATATTATTAAGAGTTTTTTAGGACAATAGCCAAGACGTTTCCTTGAATGTTGAAGCGGATTAAAGTTTTTGGGAGGTTGAAAATGATACAGCGGTTGATTTTGGCGGGCACATGTTTTTTTGTGACAATTCTCCTGGCAGGCAATCCTGTTTGGGCGCAATCGGGCGGTCATGCCAGTGTGGGGTTGGGTCATGGTGAAGAAGGTTACCTCCATTTGGAGGAAATGGTCAAGCACTTGGAGTTCAGCCTGCAAATGCCGGATGCCAGTGAGGAATTAAAAGCACATGGTCCCGTGGCTTTGCAACATGCGAAGGAAGCGTTGAAGCATTACAACGAAGCTCTGAAACATGGTTCGGAGTCATTAGGTCGGCGGGCGCAAA
>JABIXH010000036.1 GCA_018664975.1 Nitrospina sp.
ATGGTTTCTACATCGGTGGGCGCTAAGTTATGCGCTTCAGATAAGACCTTGATACCTTCCTTAATCTGCCCCTTTCGCAGGTAAATTTCACCGATCACCCGGTAAGGGACTTGCAATTTTGGGTTTATCTTTAGAGCTTGCGCGACAAATCAAGAGCTTCATTAAATTCTTTGCGCCTATAATGTACCTCGCCCAAAATTGCCTTGGCTTCTGGTAAGCTGGGGTCAATTTCCAGAATGTCGTTGGCTTTTTCTCGAGCTTTTAAAAGTTGGTCGGTCTCGACCAGCACTTGTGCGTAAAAATACAGGGCTTCAACGTCTTTCGGGAATTGTGCCAGAAAATATTCCACGTTACTTTTGGCTTTGTCATAATTTTCCTCGTCAAAAGCTATTTTTGCCTCTTCAATTTTGGAGCGATCAGGTTTTTCCTCCCCGCTATCTCCGCAAGAGATTAAAAAACAAATGGAAATCAAAACCAGAAGTCCAATTTGAAAAAATTTTAATCGGATTTCTGAATGATGTTTAGTGGGAAAATATTTCAATTTCATAAGATCAGCAATTGGAATTCAGCGAATAAACGTCAAGGGATAAATAGATGTTGGCTATTAGTTTTTCATGGGTTTGCAAGGTGAATTCTAGGTGGGTAATACCCATTTGTCAATAACTCTGATGGCATTTAACTTTTTTCTAACAAGATTCTAATTTTTAATTGGAGTCTTGAAAAAATTATAGAATGTTAAAATATTGAATTATTGAGACCTCTTGAATGATTATCGATTTAAAATTATTCTCCGACATAATGCAGAATAATCATTCTTTTGTGGGGAGCGGTGCGATGCTCGAACAGATAAATTCCCTGCCAGATTCCCAGGGTCAGTTTATTTTCTGTTACGGGGATGGATAGCTGGGTCTGGGTGAGTGCGGATCGAACATGAGCCGGCATGTCATCAGGACCCTCTGCCCGGTGCTTAAAAAGGGAATCGCCATCGGGAACCAAACGGTTAAAAAACTGGTTTAAATCTTCCAGAACATCCGGGTCGGCATTTTCTTGAATTAGTAAAGATGCTGAGGTATGGGGGATAAAAAGCGTCACCAAACCAGTTTGAATGTCTTGACGATTCACCCAATCGCAAACCTCATGGCTGATGCAATAAATCCCCCGGCCCCGTGTTGAAACTGAAAACCTGAATTGTTTCTGCTTCATTTTCCAACCTTGAAATCTATGATTTATAGTCTTTTATCGGTTCCCCACTCTCGACTTTGAGGGAGTTTCAAGATATCATTCTAGGGCTTGGCCTGAAAATGCACCATCTGCTCTGCCATAATGGACGAACCGAAGCTTAGGTTCAAAATTTTTTTTAGGGGAATTGATAATGCCTTTACCCGCTGATAAAGAAGTGAGTTTTAGGGAAAGTGTAAACCTGTGTTGTGATTTAGCTATGACCACTCTTGATATTGAAGATGGCATGGCTAAATATATTCGGAATGTGAACAACGTCTATCAGGTTCGGTTCCCAGTAAAAATCAAAGGAAATATTGAAACTTTCATCGGATGGCGAGCGGTCCATAGCGATCATAAATTGCCGGCAAAGGGAGGAATCCGCTTTGCACCCAATGTCAATCAGGATGAGGTCGAAGCCCTGGCCGCGCTCATGTCTTATAAGTGTGCCCTGGTTGATGTTCCGTTCGGCGGGTCCAAAGGCGGGTTGTTGATCGATCCCAAAAAATATGAGCGTGATGAGATGGAACGGATCACCCGACGTTTTGCCTTCGAGTTAATCCAGAAAGATTATATCGGATCGGCCACCAATGTCCCCGCTCCGGATATGGGGACGGGCCAACGTGAAATGGCATGGATCGTCAGCACCTACGCGTCTCATCGTCATGGAGACATTAACCAACTGGGCTGTGTGACGGGCAAGCCTGTTACCATGGGAGGCATCCAGGGGCGAGTCGAAGCTACTGGCAGAGGGGTGGTGTTCGGACTCAGAGAATTTTTTCGCCACCCGGAAGATGTCAAAAAGGCGGGCTTGCAGGGTAACTCGATGGAAGGAAAAAAAGTCATTATCCAGGGCCTGGGCAATGTGGGTTATTACACCGCTAATATTCTTCAACAGGAAGATCAGGCTAAAATCATTGCTATTCTGGAATGGGATGGGGCGTTGTACGATCCCAATGGGTTGGATGTTGACGATGTGTTTCAATATAAAATTGGCAACAAGGGAGGCGTGACGGGTTACCCTAAAGCTGAATATTTTGAGGACAGCAAATCTCTTCTGGAAAGGGAATGCGATATTCTCATTCCTGCGGCAATGGAAGCGGTTATCAATCAAGGTAACGCCAGTAAAATTCAAGCAAAACTGATCGCTGAAGCCGCGAACGGCCCGGTGACATTTGCGGCTGAGGCCATTTTAAAAGAAAAAGGGGTTGTCATCATTCCTGATGTTTATCTTAATGCTGGGGGTGTGACCGTTTCTTATTTTGAATGGATCAAAAACCTTTCCCATATTCGGTTTGGTCGCATGCAAAGGCGATATGAAGAAGGGCAGAGCCAGACTATAATTAAGGCCATTGAGGCAACTGGAACCAAAATTCCCCAAAATCTGGTAGATAAACTCAGCCAGGGTGCCAGTGAGCTTGACCTCGTCCGATCTGGCCTCGATGACACCATGCGCAAAGCTTTTCAGGACATTCGCGAACGCTACTGGTCCTCGGATAAAATTGACAGCTATCGTACTGCCGCAATGGCCCTGGCCATCGAAAAAATTGCCACCAGTTACAACACTATGGGCATCTACCCCTAGCGGCCACCAGGAGTGAGGCCAATGAATATTACATCTGGTGAGCAAACGCTCTCTCGGCGTGATGCGGGTCTTGTCCAAAGCATTCCATATGAAAAATGAAAATGGTTCTTCTTTTGTCGACCCCATTCGTAAGCCCTGGGTGAGCGTAGGTCTGCTCGTATTATTTTTCATGCTCCTCCCCATTTGGCCGATTGAGGGAAACTGGTGGGGAATCCCTGCCTGGTCACTTCTGGCGCTTCTCGCAAGCCTGCTAACCAGCATTTTCACCGCTTTTGTAATTCTCCGTGTCTGGCAAGATCCAGATGAGTCTATGGAAGAGGAGACCGATGACTGAAACACCGCCTCTGCCTTTCGGGCCAGGTGCCTTGGTCGTTGTCTCGATCTATGTATTAAGCCTGCTTGGCATCGGTGCCTATGCATATTCCCAGCGACGGGAAAATAGTCTGCACGATTTTTTTCTTGCCGGAAGAACTATGGGGTTCACAGTTCTTGTGCTAACCCTCTACGCAACACAATATAGCGGCAATACCCTATTGGGATTCAGTGGGGCGACCTATCGCCAGGGATTAAGTTTTCTCGTATGCGTACATTTCATGACTGCAATTGTCGTCTGTTATTTGTTGTTTGCGCCCAGGCTTTACCGCTTGAGTCGAGAGAATAATTTCTTAACACCAGGAGATTTTATCTTTCATCGGTATCAGAGCCGACTTCTTCGCATACTGGTGACCTTGATCATGGTATATGCACTGTGCAATTTTACCCTGGCGCAAATGCGTACTTTGGGAACCGCATTTGCCGGTATATCGCAAGGCAGAGTGCCTATGTGGGTGGGAGTGGTGGGCCTGGCACTGGTCATGCTCGTTTACGAATCTTTGGGAGGCATGCGCAGTGTTGCCTGGACCGATTCCATTCAGGGTGCAATGTTGTTGGTGGGATTCAGCCTGCTCATGGTCCTGGCATTTACCCAATTCGGATCTATCCCGGATGCGTTATCGAAACTTGCCAGCCAACCTGAAACAATGCACAAAGTTCAAGCTCCTTCTGCAGAGGGGGTGCGAAACTGGTTCAGTTTTATTGTTCTGGTGGGGTTGGGTGCGGCGATCTATCCGCAGGCCATACAGCGAGTTTATGCCGCCCGCAATGCCAGAGTGCTTAAACGTTCGCTTGCATTGATGGCATTTTTGCCGCTCACCACGGCCCTGGTATCGGTGATGATCGGCCTGCTCATGGCGGCGAACCGACCTGAACTGGGCGGGGCAGGCCTAGCGGGTGCGCCCATTCCCTCTGAAACCATTTTGACATTGATGTGTCTTGAAATCATGCAGGCTTCTACATTGGGCTATTGGCTGGTGGTATTCATCTTCTCAGCCTTACTTGCGGCGGTGATGTCTACTGCTGACTCAGCACTACTTAGCATCAGTTCAATGGTGACGCACGACCTCTATGCTAAAACCTTCAGGCCCGATGCTAATCAGGCCCATTTAACCCGGGTCGGAAAAACAGTGACCTGGGTCATATTGATGCCGATTGTCTGGGCGGCCCTGGTTTATGAGGGAAACCTGATTCAACTTTTAAAACTAAAGTTTGAACTTCTCATTCAATGCGTACCGGCAATTTATCTGGGTGTGCATAGCAGAACATTGAGCGCCCGTTCTGTAATCACAGGTCTGGTAGCGGGACTGTTAGTAACCCTGATCCTTATCACTTTGGATATGGGCCGGGTGAGTGGCATTCATGCCGGTATTATTGGTTTGGTCGTCAATTTGGTAATTTGCTGTATAGGAATTACCAGAAGCTCGTGGTCGAACAAATAAAAATTCTAGGCGATACGAATCAATTTTTTTGGCATTTAAGATCCGACTCAAAACATAACCCATCTGGTTTTCGACCTTCGCAAATGCTTTGAAGTAGGGGCAGGGCGTGTTCCCGCCACCCTTGACCGAATGAATCTGCCGCAGGTTTTAAACGAATATTGTAATGCCTGAGTGTCAATTGAGTGCCATCCCCTTTAGACTGCAAAGTAATTTCAACCGTTGATTCACCGGATTCGAGTTTTTCAGCACCTCCCCACGTAAAAACAACTTTTGAGTGCGGGACAAGTTCTACATATTTGCCGGTGCAATCGCAGGTGCCATTTTTATTTCCCACATGAAAAATGCCGCCGGGTTTGGCATCGGCTTCCACGATTTCTCCAAACCACTCCTTCATTTTATCTTCAACGGTAAGATACGAAAATACCGTTTCGGGTTGGGCCTGAATAAAGATTTCACGTGTCAGTTCATAGGTTTCAGTCATGGTTTTCTCCTTTTTTTCTTTTCTTCTTTTTCAGCGGCAGTTTTTAGTTTTTCCAGTCTCGGGTCCCAAAAATTTTCCAGTAACGCTTTTATGGGCTCAAATCCTTCTGGGCTAAGTCGATAAATACGGCGGGTTCCATCGCGCCGTTCGATGAGGAGTCCGGCTTTTTTGAGAACTCCAAGATGCTGGGATACGGCAGGACGCGTAACACCCTTAAAGTTGCCGGCAATATCACCCGCAGACATTTCGGACCTTTGCACTAATTGCAAAATTGCGAACCGGGTTGGTTCGGCCATGGCTTGTAGGGTTCCAATCATTTCATTAAGTTAGTATAAACTTACGTAAGTGTCAACTTAAATATTAAATTATTTTTGGCGTCTTTAAAAAATCAAATTTTCTTGGGCCCAGTGCGTGATATGATACGCGCCCGAGTAACTTTTCATACAGGACAGTCCATGTCAGAATCTTCTGAATACGATAAGAGCGGTGTTTCCAGTAAAGGAGCAGAAACAGCACTTTCTGGTTTGCTCAAACATGTTTTACCAACACGAAAATTCAGCGAGCGCTACCCGCTCGCGGCAGACATAGGTTATTTTGCTAACGTTGTGGACTTGGGTAACGGCGAGGGTATTGCCTTTGGCACCGATGGGGTGGGAACAAAAGTGATTGTGGCAGAATTACTCGGTCGTTATGACACCATTGGCATTGACTGCATTGCCATGAACGTTAACGATGTTATTTGCGTTGGGGCTCGCCCTGTCAGCATGGTGGATTATATTGCCTGCTCTCACACCGACCCTGAAGTGTTTGAACAATTGGGTCAGGGGTTGGCGGAAGGCGCCCAGCAGTCGGGCATCAGTATCTCCGGCGGTGAGATTTCGCAAATAAAGGAAATAATTTCTGGCATAGATCTCATAGGGGCCTGCATCGGCCATGTTTCTCTGGATAAGGTAAATACGGGTCGCGACATAAAACCTGGAAACCTGATTGTAGGTCTGGCGTCCAGCGGGGTGCATTCGAATGGTTTGACTTTGGCCCGCAGGGTACTTTTGGGAGACAGTCTGGAAGAGCAGAAATCCCGCATTAACGATTATGAAGAATTTTTAGGTCAGACTCTGGGCGAAGCCTTGCTCGAACCGACACGCATTTATGTCCAGCCCGTTATGGAAATGCTCGATGCAGAAATAGATCTCAAAGCAATGGTCCATATTACCAGTGGAGGATTTTGTAACCTGAACCGGGTGCAAAGTGACAATATACGTTTTGTCATTGATACCCTACAGCCCGTTCCTGAAATATTTAATCTCATTCAGGATAGAGGGGGAGTGAGCGAGGCCGAAATGTTCGAAGTTTTCAATATGGGAACAGGTTTCTGCCTCATCGTTGAGGGAACGAAACAAGTCGAAGCCATTTCTGAAATCTGTAAAGAATACGATCTCCCCTGTCAGGTCATTGGACAGGTTGAAGCCTGTCAGGGAAAAGAAGTCACTCTCCCACAAAAGCAACTCATAGGAAAAGGTAGCGGATTTAAGAGTTCATGATTGGTGTTATCCCTGCCAGGCAACTCATAGGAAAAAGTAGCGGATTTAAAAGTTCATGATCGGTGTTATCCCTGCCAGGCAACTCATTGAACCCGGCCACCCTTTGAATATACCGTGACTCCTGCACTTTAAGGTAATCCGAGCCAAATACTTTTTCTGACTTCGTGATACATTGAGGCTGAACTTTTATTCCCCCCTTTTTATTTTATGTGTGATTTCGAACTTTCTGAAGCCCTGAAGCAAAGGCTTGATTCTTTTTGCAACCAGTACGATTGCAGGAGTTTCCATGTTTTCCTGGCGTCGTTTCAAGTTTTGCTGTATCGCTATACCTCGCAAAAAGATCTGGTCACAGGCACCCGAACACATCCAGATTCTTCAGGAATTTTGGTTCAATGTATTGCCAGTATTGAAAATTCTTTAACGTTCAAGCAACTTTTAGATGAGGTGTCCAAGCCTCAAGAATTTCCGTTGAATGCCGATTCTTCTTCATCTGAAATATTATTGGAAGCACTGGAAACAAAAGAACCCGGACTTGCCCCGCTATATCAGGTTTATCTCAATGTAGTGGACGAATCCACATTGTCAGGAGATATGATAATGTCAGAGGATTCAGATTCGTCTGTGCCTCCATTCAAGTTAACCATCGACATTAAAGAAAAAGACAACAAACTCATTGGGCAAATAGCATCCAGTATCAAACTATTCGATGCGGGTCTTTTTTCTCGTTTAGCTACTCATTTTGTAAATATAGTGGAAAGTGGAATCAATAACCCAGACCAAAGTATTTCTGAACTAAAGTTATTATCGAATAAAGAGCATGACAAAATTGTAAATGGATGGAACGATAACAAGAGTAATTTTCCGGGTGATGGACTCATTCATCACTGGATTGAATCTGTGGCTAAAGAGAATCCGCTGGCCCCTGCCATAGAGCTGGAAGGCAAAACTCTTTCCTATTCTGCGTTGGATATCCGCGCAAATCAGCTGGCAAATTATTTGAAGACTGTTGGTGTGTATCCAGATTGTTGTGTGGGGATATACATGTCCAGGTCTTTTGAAAGCATTATTGCTATTCTGGCTATTTTAAAAGCTGGAGGTGCTTACGTGCCCTTGGACCCCGTTTACCCGGTTGAAAGGTTGCAGTCTATTTGGCAGGAAATGGATTCACCTCTCCTGATATTACATTCGGATTTGAAAAACAGGATTGATGTTGGAGGCAAGAAGACATTGTATCTGGACACAGATTGGGAATGTGTGGAGGGATTCAGCAAGGAACCTCCGATTGTAGAAACTAAACCAGAAAACCTGTCTTATGTAATTTTTACTTCTGGATCAACAGGAAAACCAAAAGGGATTCTTTTAACTCATGCGGGGCTTAATAATTTGACCCATACATCGAATCGGTTTTTCGGAGTCCATAAAAAAAGTAGGGTGCTCCAATTTTCATCTTTTGGATTCGATGTTGCGGTTTGGGAAATATTTATGGCACTGGCGGCTGGGGGGACCTTATGTCTGGGAACGGGGAAATCCCTGTTCTCTCTTCTAAGTTTACCAAAGACTTTAAGAGAAGAAAAAATAACCATGGCATTGCTTCCGCCTTCATTGCTGAATGTCATTTCTCCTGAAGGATTGGATTCTTTGGAAACGGTTATTGCGGTTGGAGAACGATGCACTAATGAAAATGTAAAAAAATGGGCGCCTGGGAGAAAATTCTTTAATGGTTATGGACCTGCAGAAGGGACGGTGACGGTTTCCGCTTATCTTACAAATGCAGAGGAACCCCAGCGTCCATTAGGGCCTCCCATTGGTCGGCCATTGGAAAATATTGAAATTTATATTTTAGATTCCGCATTTAACCCAGTGCCGGTAGGAGTTCCGGGAGAAATGTGTCTTGGCGGCGGATGTATTGCGCGGGGCTATATGAATCAGGAACAAAAAACGAAAGAGAAATTTGTAAAGCATCCATTTCGTTCTGGTGCCCGTATCTACCGTACCGGTGACCGGGCCCGATATTTGCCAGATGGCCAGATGGAATTTTTAGGCAGGGTGGACCATCAAGTTAAGATTCGTGGTTATCGGGTTGAGCCGGGAGAGATTGAAGCGGTGTTGATGGGATGTTCCGGCGTACAGGCTTGTACTGTTTCGGTAAAGAAACATGCGAACGGTCAACCTTATCTTGTTGCATATCTAGTTGCGGTAAACCCTGAATCACTTCTTTTGCATAATATAAAGACAATTCTCCAACAAAAACTTCCTTCATATATGGTTCCCGGAGTGTTTATGATTTTGAAAAAAATGCCATTGACTCCCAATGGAAAGGTAGACCGATTTGCGTTGCCGGAGCCAAAACCATCGGATTTCCAAGAGGTTTCGGGAGATATCTCTGGAAATTGGTTGAAAAACTTTTTTAGTCGCTGACTCTCCCCCTCATTCGCGGGGGTATTTTTGACAATTTTATTTTTAAGAATGTTAAACTTCGAGCCTGAATTGGGTGATATTTCTATTCTTGGGGAGTTATATCAGGCATGAGTTTTAAGGGCGAGTATCGGTCGGCCAATCTGGAACAAAGGTTATCGGATAACGAGGTGCTATGCAATTTGTCGCCCAGAAATTGCAAAATGAAAGAGGGTCAAACAGGTTTTTGTGGGGTGAGGGGCAACCGAAATGGGAGACTGGTCACCTATACCTATGGCAAAGGGGTGCACCTTACAGAAGAGTTGATCGAAACAGAAGCCATCTATCATTTTGCTCCTGGCGCAAAGATTCTTTCCCTTGGCAATATCGGATGTAATTTAAATTGCCAGTATTGTCAGAACTGGAAAACCTCGCAAGCCAAATTTGTGGAGGATAAGGATGTCCATTCTTTTACTCCCGAATCCATTGTTGAAACCGCCTTAAGACATAATATCAAAGTTCTTTCCTGGACCTATAACGACCCGGTAGTCTGGCACGAATTTGTAATTGACACCGCTAAACTGGCTAAAGAGGCCGGGATTTATAATTTATACAAGTCGGCCTGTTTCATCACCGATGAAGCGCTAGATGAGTTGCTACCACACATAGACATATTTTCTGTTTCCATCAAAGCGATTGATGAAGTTTATTATCGCAAGCTCACTACCGGATGGTTGCAACCGGTTCTGGATGCAACGAAAAAAATTTATCAAGCGGGAAAACACCTGGAAGTGAGTAACCTGATGATTACAGACATCAGTGATAATGAACAATCAGCTAGAAATATGGCGAGCTGGGTGCTGGAAAACCTTGGGCCGGAAGTTCCTCTGCATTTTGTCAGGTTCCATCCAGAATACAGGATGCGGGAAACTGTGAGAACACCCCTGGACCGTTTGGAAAAAGCGCAGGTCATCGCAAAAGATATGGGTCTTCAGCACGTCTATCTTGGGAATGTAGCAAATACAAAGGCAACAAGTTCCTATTGCAGTTCCTGTGAAGCCAAATTGATTCACCGATTTGGTTTGACGGCCCATTACGAAAATTTAAATAATGATGGAAGTTGTGGGAATTGTGGCAACCCATCCCATTTTAAAGCGCTGGATTTAAAAGAGTCTGCAAAAAACACTTTTGCAGAACTTCCTGCTAAAGATTTAATTCGACATGCTTATGAATGGAGAGGAGATATCACTTCCCTTCATGTTCAAGTAAAAAATCCTACCGATCAAACGGCAACCATTTATTACAGAGCGCAAAAAAAGAAGAAAGGCCCTTGGACAGAAGTATTAATGGGCCCAGGCGAAAGTTACCGCTTTATTCTGGCAAAATGGGACACAAATGAAACAGGCCAGGAAATTGCGTTGCCAGAATTTATAACATCAAACTTGTTTGAGGTTTTTGACAGAGCCCATTTCCCCACAATCTCCATTGAAGAGGATGTGTCAGATAACGATAGGACCGCCCTGCCGAAGTTTGAGGGAAAACAAATTCCAGAAAAATTAAAACTTTCGCTCGCGGAGCCGAACTCATAGAAAACGAAAATAAATTTAATCCCATTACACGGGCATTGCATTTACGCGAAGACGATGCAGGGGCTCACCCAGCGGTCACTCCCATCTATCAAGCCAGTGCCTTCGAGGCGGACTCGCCCTACTTTTACAGTCGTAAAAATAACCCTAACGTGGCAGAGCTTGAAAAGGTCCTAAAAATCCTGGAAGGAGCCAGACACGCCATTGCGGTAACCTGCGGTATGTCAGCCATATATATGACGCTCGAATTATTACGCTCTGGAGACACCCTGATTGTGAACCCATTTATTTATGGGTGCAGTTACCGGTTATTACAACGGATCAGTCAGCGAAGGGGATTTAAGCTGGTTGACCTGGATTTTTCTGAAGAATCAAATATCGAAAAAATTCCTGCAGAAACAAAAATGGTATTTTTTGAAACCCCTACGAATCCATTTTTAAAAACCATTTCCATTGAGAAAATTTCTCAGCATGTTAAGAAGAAGAATCCGAATGCTGTAATTGTTGTAGACAATACCTGGGCGACACCTTTATTTCAGCATCCTTTGGAATTAGGGGCTGATGTGTCTCTTCATAGCGGCACCAAATATTTTTCGGGTCACAGCGATGTGATGAATGGAGTTTTGCTGACCAATCGGGAAGATTTGGCCGAAGAGTTTCAGGAAACCCGTTTTTATGGCGGATTGATTCTTTCGCCAGAAAATGCGTGGCTCACACGTAGAAGTTTGCAAACCCTGGAAATTCGATTAAAGCAACAGCAAAATACTTGCGCGGAGATGAGGGATTTTTTAATCCAACAGTCTCAGGTTGAAAAAGTATACTACCCGGAAATAGACGGTCACCAATTAAAAGGATATGCCGGAATTTTATTTTTTGAATTAAAAGGCTCTTACCAAAAATTCATGCAGGCTTTGAAAATTTTTAAGACAGGGACTGCCATGGCCTGTGTAACTTCGATGGTGGCTCAACCCTGGTCTGGCAGTCATGCGTCTATGACCGCAGAGGAAAAGAAACAAATTAATCTAGGTGAAAATCTGGTTCGGTTGTCATTTGGACTGGAAAACCCGGATGATTTAAAAAATGACCTGCTGGATGCTTTTCGGGTTTTATAGGAATGATCGAAAGTACAATATTTATAAAAGGCATTTTCAATGTCCAACGTAGAAATCGACAGAGAAAAAATTGTTTCAGAATTAATTCACTTTTTTCAAACTGAATTTCCCAACCCTGGCATAGAACTTACCAGGACCTCAGATCTTCCCTCCTTGTTTTTGATAGATTCGCTTCGAGTTTTAACAACAGTTATTCACCTGGAACAGCAGTTTGGAATTTCTCTGGTTGAATCGGATATCAATGCGGATATATTTCAAAATATTGAAAGCCTTACGAATTTTGTTTTAACCAAACTAAGTACTACATAAACCATGTCCTTTTTAGGCCAAAAACAACCTACCTGGGAACAGCAAGAACAAAATGACTCTCAAGTTAATTGGGGTGTTGTTGTCGCTGTCATCGGCTTGTTATTTATTTATGCCTACCTTTTTACTCATGTGGCCGATTGGGTCAACCTCCCCAGACCGCAGGAGATGGCCGAGCATTTTGGTATAGAAAATGAAAAAATATTTGATAGGGATAAAAATGTTGATAGCGAAATGTTTATTTCATCTACACGGCAGTTTAATAGTGATGATGAACGATTGATCCTTTTTGCAATTATTTCCTGTGCATTTTTGAGTGCTTACTTCCTTCCGCTTCGATTCAAGAAGGGTTCCCTTTTTATTTGGTTCCTGATCGGAATGGGGGTTTTATATGGAATACGCACCACTACCTGTTTGTTATTTGCCCATTGGATAGTCTATCTGGTTTTACATGTTCCACGCCCTTCGCTCAAGATTCCTTTTGGTTTTCTGGCAGGAGTATTTGCCTGTATTTCATTTGCGGAAACAGGGGACTTATGGATTAAGAATACTGCCGTTCTGGCTGGTTGGGGAGTGGGGCTTTGCCTTTTGTTCAATTTGATCGTCTGGCCAGCCATGCGTTTCAATTTAATAGCCAGAGGATTGAGAACATTAGTGATCCAATCTGCGTTGATTACTGTTGGTGTAGGCGCGATTTGGCAGGGGATTCAGGGTGAAGCCTGGAAATTACCGCTGGGTATTCTTTTATTTTTCTGGCATTGGGAACGGCTGATGCTTTATCACGTTGACTATAAAAGTGGACGAATGCCAAAAGAAATTTCTCCAATTGCGTACCTTTCCATTTTCTTGACTCCTGCTTCCCTGCCCAATTGGAAATGGGGAGTGACTATAGGACAAGGCTACACTTATCTGGAAAACAACTTTTATTGTCAGGATAAAAACCGGCTGGCGATAGAAGGAATTAAAATATGGGGAATTGCCCTCATATACCTTGTGTTCAATGATGTGATTCGTTATGGACTGATTTCGTTATTTGAATTTTTCAAAATTGAAGTTTATGGGGCGCGAATCACACGAATGGTATCCCATTATGTTGCCGGAGGGGAAGTAACAACATCCTCCGTGCTGGCAACGACCATTTTAGACCAAATTCGCTGGATGATGTTATGGGGAGGGTCGGTACATTTTAAAACAGGAATCTGGAGAGTTTGCGGTTACCAGATGGATCCTTATTTTAATAAGCCCTGGCTCTCTACCAACCTGGTAACCTACTGGACTCGTTTTACATTTCATTATCGTGAGTTTCTGGTGAGATGTTTTTATTACCCGGTATTTTTTAAATACTTCAAAAATAATATTATTTTACGAGTAACTTTGGCAACTTTTGCGGCAGTTACGGTAGGCAACTTGGTTTGGGGCCATGTTACGGAGGGAATGTTTTATCATGGTATGTATTTTCACAATTTTGCAGAAGTTTTAAAAACCTGGCCCTATTTCGTTCTTCTCACTCTGGGAATTACTGTAACCGAATTGTATTTATTTTGGATGAAATCCACCCGGAAACCCTGGACCCTGGATCGGTTTTGGTTTACAGATTTTATCGCAATGTATTGCACCATCCAGTTTTACTGCATTATTCATGTATTTGCTAAGCCCAGTTCAGGAGCCACGTTGACAGATTGTACAAAATTATTTTTAATCGGATTCGGTATCCGGGTCGATTAGAATTTAAATGAGATTCTGCCCATGCAATTAGAAACCAAAACCGGTAAGGAATAAACGAAAATTATCGGAGAGTGAGGCTTCCGGGGTAGTGTAGAAAAAAACATGGATCAGGGCAAAGTATTGTAATGTGACGTAAGCGGAGAGAACATCCCACCCAATGTATTTATCTGGAGTCCAGGGTCTGCGAGAAGTTTTTTTCTTATGCAGGAGCCAGAACTCGCTGACTGTTATTCCCAGCCCTAATAAAACAAAATAAGGCCATTGTTTTAACGATAACAGAAGGACATTGCTCTCTATATTTGAATAAAACATTGCTTCGGTCATATGACCCCAAATGAGATTACCAAAGCAAGCCGCCGCCATCGTGGCGGTGAAAATTCGCAAATGGGTGTGGCCTTTAAAAAATTTGAAAAACACAGGGTAATAAAAGGCGCGGACCAGAAACTCGCGGTAGTGAAACGTGAACCGCGACCATAAGGTGACCAGATTTGTGGATAGCCAGGGATAATTGAAGTAGGGGGCAATTTTATAACCGCACACACGCCATAAACCCACCTTGAAATGCAATACTCCTCCCCATGAAAAAGTCCATTTCATCAATGCGAGCAAAGTGGTGAGCAAAACTGTGGCGGGTCCTAAGTTGCTACCAAAAACAAAATCGGATGACATATGTTCAATGCGTCCATAGACCAGAATTCCCTGATCGTTAAAAAAATCGAGCAAACCGGCATGAATCCAACTCCCGAATATCAGGTAGCCGAGAGATACCGTCCATAATTGTAATCCGCTCATAACCAACTTATTTTTATCTTCACATAAAAAATTATTCACCGTGTAAGCGTATCCCTGGCCTATGGTGGCACCCCAGTTCCAGTTGGAAATTTGTCCGGGAGTCAGGAAAACGGAGAGGTAGGTCATCAAGGAAATATTTTTTGGGATTTTGCCATCCTGATAATCAATGTGGTACATGAAGAGCCGTTCCCAATGCCAGAAGAATAAAAGAACTCCAAGTGCCAGTTTCCAGGGGCCGGTGAGCCATCCTTCGATTAAGGCTCCAATGAAAACGGTAATCAAAGCAGATTGAACAACAACGACCCTTAATATTTTTGCGGCAGGCGAAAAGGCGAGAAGTCGCAGAATCCCATAACGATAAATCAATACAGAAATACTTCCTGCCAGAAGAGATTGAATTAGAACGTTGGAACCCAAAAGCATATAAGGATCAAAAGTCCAGAATCCAAAGAACCCAGGAAGGAAGGCTATCCACAAGCGAAAACTGGAAACAGGGTGGAGAATCAAATAAACCAGAGAATGGGCGCAGAGCAACCCGGATACTCCTTCCATCCCATACAGAACTCCTATAATGATGAGGGATGAAAAAACCAGGGAGCGCTGTTTGTGCTCAAAAGGAATAAAATAAACCAGAAGGAAAGCAAAGCCGGCTCCAAGGAATAACACCAGGCGTTCATCATCATTTTTAATAAAAACCCAGGTAAAGGGCACATAGAGACTGCTGTCCACATTGCGATCCACATCAAAGACATGATCGACGTATAAGCCAAGAGACTCAGATAAATCTTGTGGCATGGGTAGATCAAGCGATTTTGAGGCATAAGTGAACAGGTAAATATAGACAACCAAAAATGCAAGTACGGCTAAAACCATTACCGGATTGTGACGGTCGTTTTCCTGTTGCAGTTTTTTGGATACAGGTGCGTCACCTAGAAGTCCTGTCATGATCTGTCTATGCTATTCATTTGGTTGGCGACATATTGGGAAAGGCTTTCTATACTGCGGAAGGTAACAGCGTTGATATCTGCGCGGGATATTAAGATACCAAATTGTTCTTCAAGAAACAATGTGGTGTTTACAATGCCAAAAGAATCAACAAACCAGTCATCCAAAAGATTGGTGTCATCGGTCAAAGAAGCACCTGGGTTGGGGAATTCTTCCTCGAAGAAACTTTTTAACTGGGATTTAATATCAGTTCTCTGCATTTTTTGGCCGCATTATTTTTTCGCGCAAGGTTTTATAATCCACTTTTCCATTCTTTGTTGTGGGAAACCGATCAATCTGGTGGAAGCTGTGGGGAATCATATACTGGGGGAGAATGCCAGACAACAAGCTTCTAAAAGGGGGTTGGGATTCTAGTAGACCCGCAGAGTAAAAAGCCATAATCCGTTTTCGTGAAAAATCATAAAGCACGCAACTTTGCAAAACAAACTCGAATTGGTTGAGGGCATTTTCTATTTCACCGGCTTCAATGCGATAGCCATTATGTTTGAACTGGTTGTCTTTTCTACCGCTCATATAGATGAGTCCATCTTTGGAGGATTGGTAACCTAAATCTCCTGTCTTATAAATAATTTCATCTTGCTTTCCAGATTCAGGATTGAAAATAAATACATCACATGTGGTTTGGGGGTCTTTCCAATATCCCAATGCTACCCCGGGTCCGGCGATACAAATTTCGGCAATTTCATCCGGGGAGGATACCGGCCTTTCCTCTTCATCCAAAAACAAAACCCGATGGTTAGCGCAGGGTTTTCCTAGAGGTACTTCTTTCAGGTTCGCTATATCTTCTCCAAAGATCCAATAGATGGCATCCACAGTTATTTCAGTGGGGCCATATAAATTAGAAAGCAGGGCAGAAGGAAAGCTGGATTTAAGAAGCTTCAAAGTATTTAGCGGCATAGCTTCCCCTGCAAACAAAATTTTCTTCAAGCAACTCAACTCGTACTCTTCATGTAGTTTTAGGGAAACCAGATTACCCAGTAGTGAAGGAACGAAAAATATAAAATTAATCTTGTGGGTAGAAACATAAGTACCAAAATCGGCCGGGAACCTGAGCACATCTTTAGAAAGCAGGTGAAGGGTACCCCCCTTGGCGAAGGTGAGGTAAAGATCGAGAACCGAGTTGTCAAAAAATAGTGGGGCTTGATTTCCGATAATTTCCGCTTCGGTAATTGCATAGGTATCCACAGCCCAGTCGATGTAGTCTATCACTGAAGCGTTGCTGATGGTCACACCCTTTGGGGTCCCTGTTGTTCCAGAGGTGAAAATAATATAAAGAGGGTCGTCAGGTTTTCTCTCTGACAATTCGTTCAGCACCTGTTTTTCAATTTGGGGTAGATCTTCGTAGGTGCTCGAAAATATTTTTCCTGCCAGATTAAATTTCCCGGCTTTATGCTCAATTACTCGATCACTACCCAGTGCCTCCAAAATTTTATTCCTTCGGGGGAGAGGTGTTTCGATATCCAGAGGAACATAAATATTTCCACTCATTTGGATGGCGAGCAGAGCGATGACCGCATCAATAGATTTAGGCAGTCCCACGCATATGGGCTGATTAGTTATTTGAAATTCTGTATTTATCCAATAAGCTAGGGTGAGGGAGTTTTTCCACAATTGGTTGAATGTAATTCCCTGTCCTTCATCAACAATTGCGGTTTTTTCAGGGAACTTGTTTTTGGTGCTTTGAAGGTATTCTATCGCCAGATTTTGCATTTATTAGTTTTTCAAAATTGTTCTTTCATCGGGACAAAGTTATCATGGAACCGATTATTAAAAACAGCAAATGGAAGTTGGGATGGATCGCCGGAATTCTTTTGGCGGGTCTCTTTGCTTTTAAGCTGTTCTCCATAATTACAGGTACTATACCCAAGCGGCCTAATTTACTTTTACTCACTCTGGATACACTGCGCCCCGATCATTTGAGTGTATATGGTTATCAACGGGCAACCAGCCCTTCTCTTTCCAGTTTAACGAAAGATAGTTTTGTTTTTGAAAATGCTTTCACGGTGGCGACAAATTCGGGTCCATCTCATGCGACCCTGTTGACAGGATTATACCCTGCCCAGCATGGGTTGGTGGATAATGGTCAAAGAATTAAGGTGCCCACAATCTCTAAAACCTTGAGTCAAATAGACTATGACACCGCAGGGTTTGTTGGCTATTACGCATTGGGAGAGGAGTCGGGACTGGATAAAGGTTTTGAGAATTTTGAATATCATCCCATAGCAAGTCATGACCATGACGAAGAAAAAGATGACCTGAAAGGATTTAATGCGGCGATTAAATGGATTAAATCCTGGAATAAAACTCCTACAAACTCTCGTTCTCCATTTTTTGCCTGGGTGCACGTTCAAAATATCCACGAAAGTTATGATCCTCCCTCTCCCTATAACTCCATGTTCGGGAAAATTACCAGCCCCCAGGCACTGGAGGGGTTTGAAGGAGAATTTGATTTACGTTGTGCCAACGATCTGGCCAAAGCCTGGCGGGCAGGGATATTACCCGCTCATTTCAAGAAGGAGGCGATGGCTTTGTATGACGGGGAAATACGTTTGGTAGATGACCAGCTCGGCCGGATTTTTGCAATGCTAAAATCTATGGAAGTTTATGATGATACGGTGATCGTTATTGCTTCCGATCATGGAGAAATTTTATTTGAACTATATGAAAACGAATTTTACAAGAGGGGTCCCGGTCACTCCGCTCGCTATACGGATGCCTCCATTCATGTACCTTTGATTATAAAGCCAGCAAAAATCAATGAATTCGATAAAAAACATCACATAAAACAAATGGTATCCACCATTGACCTGGTTCCAACACTTCTGCAATTACTGGGACTACCGATTCCCTCTGATTTACCGGGTGTATCTTTGGTGAACGCAATGCGTCAACCAAGTGCCTCCCCAATCAATGAGAAAGTATATTTTCATGAAAAACCTCATGGGGTGGAATACATAGGACTTCGCACCGAGCAATGGAAGTTTGTGACGAAAATTAAAGAGGGTGTCGAAAGCTCCCTGCTCATTGACTTGGTAAATGATCCGGATGAAAACTTCAATTCCCAATCCATTGCCAAGGTTCGAGAGTTTGAGGCCTCTTTAAAAGCATGGAAAAAAAATATGGGGTCAATTTATAATAGAAGTGAAATAACCGATGAAATGAGGCAGGTGTTGAAAGACGGAGGGTATCTGCGCGAATGAAATATATGCAACCATCCAGGGTTTTGCTTGTTTTGCTCCTGATGGATGCCGGAGTGGGTGCTCTGCATCTTTTATTTTTGTCCGACCCGGAATGGGGCACAATGTTTAACATGGCCTATGAAGAAAATTTCCCGACCTGGTATTCCAGTTTTCTATTTTTGCTAGGTGCCGGGGCAGGGTGGTTTTGCTATATCGTGGAAAATAACTCGAATCGGAAAAAACCGTGGGGGTGGCTAGTGGTGGCTTTAGGTATGCTGGGATTAGCCATGGATGAGATTTTGCAGATTCATGAAAGTCTCATTGATCTGATCATGAATGGAAGTGCAGGAGACAACCTGCGCCAGTATTTTGGTGTCACACAGGATACAGATTCGCTTTTATGGACAGTGGTCTTCGCCCCGGTTATCATTCTTGCGGGAACAGCACTAATCATGTTCTATTATTCTCGCCTACATAAAAACCTGGCCCTTTTTCGATTTTCTATACTCCCTTCTGGTTTATTGGTTTTGTCTGCAGGGTTGGAATTTATGGAAGCCAAAACATTAAATTCATTTTCTCAAGATTCCCTGGCCCGATACTGGCAATTTATATTTATAGAAGAAATGTTAGAATTTGTTGCCGCATCCCTTTTTATATGGATTCATTATAAATATGCCATGTGGCAGAAAATTGAATCTTAAAAGTAGCTTAATTAATAGATTGTCCTAGTCTGTTTTTTTATAGATCCTATTTTTATAAGTTTATATGCCACGACTCATATTTATATTAATTCCATTCTTAATGGCGCTGATAGTGCTTTTCTCTAATGATGAAGCCTATGCGCTTAAATCTTACAACCGGCTGGTGGATGAGAAGAGTCCCTACCTTCTACAACATAAGGATAACCCCATCCACTGGTACCCGTGGGGAGAAGAAGCGCTTGCAGCGGCACAGCGGGAAAATAAACCCATTTTCCTTAGCATTGGTTACTCAACCTGCCACTGGTGCCATGTGCTGGAAAAAGAATCTTTTGAAGATGAAGAAGTTGCCGCGTTACTGAATAAAGCATTTATCTGCATAAAGGTGGATCGTGAAGAGCATCCGGATGTGGACCAGTTTTATATGAACGTGGTGCAGGCGATGACGGGCAACGGGGGCTGGCCTTTGACAGTGGTGATGACGCCGGAAAAAATACCGGTCTTCGGGGGGACCTATTTTCCCCGAAACGAACTGATGAAAATTTTAGGGCTAATCAGTTCAGCATGGATAGAGCAACCCGAAAAAATAAAAGAAGTGGGCGACACGGTTCGAAAATTTATTGAGGCCGAAGATCGTGTTTCAACTCAATCCGTCACACTTGATGAAAAATTGCTTAAAGATTTTTACAAAAAATCACTCATCAGTTATGACGAAGATAATGGCGGATTTGGTCTTGCCCCTAAATTCCCACCAACCATGAAAATGCGTTTATTGTTACGTATTGCCCAACGTACGGGAGATCAACATGCAATTAAAATGGTGCAGACCACTTTAGTAAATATGGGACGCGGGGGAATTTATGACCATCTCGGAGGTGGGTTCCATCGCTATTCGACTGATCCTGTTTGGTTGGTGCCACATTTTGAAAAAATGCTCTACGATCAAGCCGCTTTGGCAACCGTTTATCTTGAAGCGTATCAGGTTACAAAAAACCCAATGTTTGAATCTGTGGCAAGAGGCATATTAGATTATGTTCTGACTGACATGACCGGCCCTCAAGGTGGATTCTATTCTGCCGAAGATGCTGACAGCGAGGGAGAAGAAGGAACCTTTTATGTATGGGCGGATGCGGAACTAAAAAAAATTCTGACTTTGGCAGACTATCAACTTGCTTACAAAATATTTGGTGTAACATCTGGCGGAAACTTTGAAGAAAGTGGAAAAAATATTCTCCACCTTCAAAAGAAGAATAGTTGGAAGGTGCATGAAAGAATTGAGGTAAAGAACCTCAAGAAAAAACTGTTGAAGGTCCGGGGGAAACGGGAGAGACCCTTCAAGGATGATAAAGTTTTAACCGCCTGGAATGGGTTAATGATAAGTGCTATGGCAAAAGCCGCGCAAGTATTAAAAGATAGCAAATATCTGATAGCGGCACAGAAATCAGCGAGTTTTTTGAAAACTAAACTTTATGAAAAGGGCAAGCTGGCTCGAAGATACCGAACTGGCGAGGCAAAGTTCACCGCCAGCCTTGATGATTATGCTTATCTCATACAGGGATTAGTCGACCTTTACGAATCAGATTTTGATGAGCAATGGTTGAGTTGGGCCAGTGGCCTGCAAAAAATGCAGGATGAACTGTTCTGGGACAAGGATGCGGGAGGATATTTCTTTTCTGAGGAAGAGGGGAGCCTTTTGCCCGGTCGCAATAAAATGTTCGAAGATAACGCCAGGCCTAACAGCAACGCAGTCTCAGCGTTGAACCTTTTAAAATTGTATAACTTTACTTTGCACAAACCTTACAGGGAAAAAGCTAAAACAATTTTTTCCATGGCGGGAGATATGATGAATCGCATTCACAACGCTTTCGCGCAAATGTTTATCGCGCTGGATTTTTATCTCGATCGATCCAAAGAGGTGGTTGTGGTGGGTCCAAAACAATCCCATGAAAAAGAATCCATCCTGGAAATGTTGCGTGATGAATTTCTTCCTAACAAAACCGTAGGTTATATTCCGCCCGATGCCAAATCATCTTTCCCGGTTTTTGAAAACAAAACCACTGCTGAGGGTCACACCCTTGTGTATGTCTGCGAGAATAATGTTTGCAAATACCCAACCGAGGAAATTGCTAAAGCTCGGGAACTGGTGAAAGACAACAAGCGCTATCCTTTAAATTAATGGGACTGTGCCTATTTAAACCATGGACTTGATGACAGAGGGACCGAGGAAGGGAAATTTTTTCTCAAGAAAATAGGGGTCAGAGCCCGGCTCTCTTGCTTGCAGTTCTTCAGAGTAAAACACATTCATAATATCATCAGGTCTTTTAAATTCTGGCAGCCCTCCCTTTTTGGTGTCTGTTTTCTCGGAGCTGAAAGAGGATCTAATGATCTGCAGTTCGATCAATATTTTGGAGAAGTCTCCGCCCGCTACCGCATCGGCTTTTTCTTTTTGCTCAGGGGTAAGATTATTCAGTAAGCAATTACATGTTGGGTTTACAGGTTCCATACCTTTATTGACGGCCAAAATTGATATATCTTGAATTTAAACCCTCTTTAAAATAGGGTTGAAACGAAACCCATTGATTTTATGACAACTATTCGAGATGGAGGCTCCCCGCATCAGGAGCAGGTCTATATTCGCTTCCCGGAACGGGTGATGGAGTTTCCATTTTTTCATGGGCGTGCGAATGACTGTCTTCCGCGAATCCAAATTCGTCAGGGTTTGTGGTATGAGAGTATCCATGCATTTGCATTAAAAATAAAAAAGCTCCAGCGACAATCAGTCCATTATTAGAGATAGAGCTTATTTGCAGGAAAGACGGAGTATGCCGCCATTTAAAAAGCAAGGCGACCATTAGGCACAAAGCTGCAATTTGTCCAAATTCAATTCCTAAATTAAAGGAAAGAATTCTAAGAACAATCCCCTCCTCTCCAAGAGGTAACTGTTGAAGCCTTGTGGAGAGTCCCAATCCGTGAATCAGACCAAATATAAATACTGCCCAAATTAAGTCGGGTGATTTTTCGAAAAACTTACGGAACCCTCCAATATTTTCATAACCGATATAGCAAACGCTCAAGGCAATCACGGCATCGATCAAAAAGTAGTTGACGGTAACTCCCATCAGGGTTGCTGAAATGAGGGTGATGCTGTGCCCGATTGTGAAAGCGGTGATGTACTTCACTACGTCTATGAAAGTAGTCAGAAAAAAGATAATACCGAAGACAAATAATAGATGGTCGTAGCCTGTCAACATGTGGGTCGCGCCAATTTTCATAAATTGAAGATTACCGCCATCCAGAATAGTTTGCTTCTCCGCTTCAGACATTCCGTGGGCAAACGCAAATGAGGCTACAATAAACAGAGAGGCAATGAAAAACATTTTACCTAATAGAAATTTATTCATGAGTTATTTCCATCACTTTTTTTGTATGAGAAACTTATGATCGTATCTCCTGGTTTTGTGGGGGTTTGGGCCTCGAAGAAATCCATATTCAGATCACCGTTACTCTGAAGCCTAATGAAAGGTTTTACTTTTCCTTCATTCATAGTTATAAGGCTTTCCAGATTAAACTCTTCAGTGAGTCGGGTTGTTTGAAATCTCCACCCCTCTAAAAATTGAACGATCAATTCCTTATAAACAAGGTTTCCGCCAAACAGCACTTTACCTCTGAAGGAACTGCTCAATTGTTTTTCCTCTTGTTTTTTTTCAGTGGTTGCGATTTGAAAAACATGGTTCCTGCCAAAATGTTGAATATAGGAATTGCACACCAGGGAATTGTAAGCATGATTACCGGTGTTTGCCAAAAGATACCCCATGTCGGCAAGCTCCAGGCTTTGGTGAACATTTTCAGAGAGGACTTCCCCATAATGAATGGGAACCCCCAAGAGGCGGGCCTGTTTCAAATTATTCCAGGAGTCACTCACCAATAAAACCGGCAAACCCGCTTTTTCCAAGGTTAATGCAAGATCTACGCTCCATTTATGAGCTCCTACTATTAAAACTCCATTGTTTGAATGGCCAGCTAATTCTAAATGTCGAGCCAGCCACCCGATGCTGAATCCATGTAAAATTACAGTAGAAAAAACAACGGCAAATACCAAAGGAAGCAATAACTCAGCATTTTGGAAATGAAGCACTTCTAATTTGAGGCCCAACAATCCTGCGATGGAGGTGGCAACGATTCCTCGTGGGGCAATCCAACCAATAAAAATTCTTTCCTGCCAACTCAAGCCAGCACCAATAGTTGAAAGCCATACCGATGCGGGTCGAACCAGAAACAAAAAACAAAACAAGAACCCAAATACGCGCCAGTTTAAATTCATTAGATTTTCAAGCACAATATCTGCTGTTAATAGAATAAAAACCACAGGAACCATAATGACAGTAATATTTTCTTTAAATTTCCTAAGGTCATGGATGATTACCATTCCAATGTTTCCCATTGTGATGCCCATAACAGTAACCGTTAGTAGTCCGACCTCTTCCTGAAAAATATTTGAGAGGGCATACAAAGATAAAACCGTTGCGAACACCAGGGGTAGTTTCAAAAATTCAGGGGCATGACCTTTCTGGAAAATAAACTTCAAAAGGTGTCCTCCACCAATTCCAATTAATATGGAGGAGGCCACAGTTCCTAATAGATAAAAAACGGTAGCTTTATTTAATTCATTAAACTCACTGGCGACGGTGAACTGAAAAACAAGAACCGCCAATATGATTCCGATAGGATCATTAATGATACCTTCCCATTTCAAAAGAGAAGAGGTACGTGTCTTCAATTTTGTTTGTCGAATCAAAGGCAAAATAACGGTAGGTCCGGTAACAACGAGGATGGCAGATAATAGCAGGGATAATGAAAAGGAGAGACCTGCTACCCAATAGCAAACCAGAAAACCTAAAAACCATGCAAGGGGTAGACCTAAGCAAATGAGTTGTTTAATTGCACGTCCGGTATGCTGTAATTCGTGGAATTTAAGATTAAGTCCCCCCTCAAATAAAATAATTGCCAGGGCGAGTTTGATAACTGATTCCAGGAGGACTCCAAAATCCTGACTGGGGTGTACTAAATGAAATACGGGGCCAATGAGAAGGCCAACAAAAGAAAATAGCGCGATAGAAGGAATTTTTAAACGCCATGCAAGCCAATGGCAAAGAATCCCTAAAATTACAATCAGGACAAGCTTATGTAGAACAACATATTCCATAAGTGCTGAATCCTAATGAATGTGAATCAATATGCAAGTGATTATCAATTAATACTATAGTAAAGTATGATTGTTTTCCGAACAATTTTACGGGACAGGATTGCATGCAACGAATCGAGTATACCTGCAAAATTTGCTCGTCCTCTTGATGCTTTCCCCTATTCCGGCCCGGGTTAAAAATTTTAAATGGATGGATAAAAAAAGAAAGCACGCTTCACGGATAATCCTGGATAATGTCTTCGATGAACTTGTAGGATCTTAAATCAATAAATAATATTTAATCATTCCCACCACATAATTTTGTCTTTGAAAAAATGGGATTAATGACCGCAAGACCTTCTTCCATCAACTTTATTATGGAAGACCCCTGTTTTGTTGATGCAGAGCAACACCCCGATTGGAAACTTCAATTTGGAAGCCACCAGCCCCTCAAGCTGGAAATTGGTTTTGGCATGGGGGATTTCTTAATTGAAATGGCCACCCGAGAACCACAAAGCAATTTTGTCGGGATAGATTTTTCCCAGGATGGAATTCGAAATATTCTAGACCGGATTAATAACCTTCAAATAAAAAATATCAGGGTTGTCTATGGAGACGTTCGGGAAAAAATTACTCATTTATTTAAAGATGAGGAACTGGACACGGTTTATATTAATTTTCCCGATCCCTGGCCCAAAAAAAGGCATTTCAAGAGAAGACTGGTGAAACCCGGATTGATAAGCCAAATTACGCATAAGCTGTCTCCTGAAGGCCGCCTTCATGTAGCGACCGATAGTGGGTCCTATGCCCTGGAAATTCTCGAATATTTGAATGCGGAGTCCTTGCTAAAAAACTGCAATCGAGAGTCCGGTTTTCTCGCGGAACGTTGCAACCTTCCCAAAACAAAATATGAAAAAAGTTTTATCTACGCGGGCGATCAAATATTTTATCTGGAATATTTTCGATTGGGTACCAACGAAACAACAACTGAATCGATTGAAGAAAACCGGGGAAATATAGAAAATCAGGAAAAGGCATTGAGTAATGATGAATTTCTAATTAGAAAATTTAAAAGAGCTGAAGTGAAAGCAAACGATGCCTGTGACCTCAAACAGGTGGCCGATCAATTAGCGGAGGCAGGGGATAAACAATGGGCCAAGGAGGTTTATTTGAAAGCTGAAGAAAGGGCTGAGGACAGCCTGGACCTAAATTGGCTGGCTTATAGTATTAATGAAGCACTGGGTGATAAAGAATGGGCCAGGCAGTTATATAAAAAAGCTGAGGACTTATCGGAAAGCAGTCTCGATCTTAATTGGCTGGCTTATAGTATTTTTGAAACGCTTGGAGATATAGATTGGGCAAGAGAATTATTTGAAAAGGCAGAAACCCAACCGGAAAACATTCGTGAATTATGCGATCTTGCTGACAGTATCTCTGAAGTGTTAAATGATAGGGAGTGGGCAATAAAAGTATACAAGAAAGCTGAAGAAAAGGCTCAAGCGCATTCAGAATTTTATGAACTTGCCGACAACGTTTTTGCCAGGCTTGGCGACCCGCAATGGGCCAGGCAGTTATACAAGAAAGCAGAAGATAAAGCAGAGGACAGTAGCGACCTGCTTAGCCTGGTAGAGTGCCTTTGTGAAAAACTTGATGATAAGGAATGGGCCAGGCAGGTTTATAAAAAAGCTGAGAGGTTAGCTCAAGACAGTATGGACTTCTGTGGTCTTGCAGATAGCCTGTGCCAAAACTTGGATGACGAGGAATGGGCAAAAGGGTTATACCAAATAGCAGAGGAAAAATCTGCGGAAAGCCATGAATTCCGATGGTTGGGTGATAGCTTGTGTGAAAGGCTGGGTGATAAAAGCTGGGCCAGCGAGCTATATAAGAAAGCAGAAGATAAAGCGGATGTTTTTTATGAATGGCTCAGGTTGGCCGATAGCTTGCGTCTGAAACTGGGAGATGAAGAATGGGCCCGGCAGGTTTATCTAAAAGCCGAAACCAAAGCAAAAGACCCTTCTCACTTCAACCGCCTTCCTCATAGATAGAGCAAATATTTTTAATGAAGAACAGAGGGATGGACTATTTTTAAAATCGAATTAATAAATTAAGCACATACTTTAATGCAAGCATCTGGATCTTTGTCAATGGTTTCTATTATTTTATTTTTCACCGTTTCGTTTAAGTCATTAATGTTGTCTTCATCACAATCTTCAATTTTCCATTCATAATTTTCAAATGAGGTTTTATCAGCGCATAATTTTTTGACTTCTGCGATCGCATCCTCTCTTTTTTCGGATTTCAATTGCACTTCCAGATTGGTGTTTACCGAAATATGCCCAACGTTCAAATCATAATGGGCAGTGAACCCATCCCAGAAGATATTTTCATCGGTTTCCTCTTGCTCTATTCGTTCTATGACATCGTCCGCTAATTTATCATCAAAGCGATTGATCCCTCCTTGTTCGCATCCTTCAATCTTCCACTCATATCCCTCGAATATTTTTCTTTTATCTATCATTCTTTCAACTTCCTTATTAGCCTCTTCTTTGGTTGTTCTGGATTTTAACCGTACTTCCAGATTTGCATGCACATCAATATTCTGAATTTTTAATATAAAATTTCCCATTTCCAACCCCTTTTATTAAATTGCCGGTCCTGCTTGTTAGGGGTTAGAGTTGAAAACCAATAGAAGGATTTTATTTTAAAGCCGATTTTTGAAAAAATATTGGTGGGTAAAAGATTAGTTGAGGAATAACAGGATTGTGCAGCCAGTCTGGATTTTAGTGGAGCACCTTGGCGATGAAGACGATGCCCACCGCAACAGGAGTGATATAGCGGATGAGGAACTCCCAACATTGTGCCCAGGGGAAGCCAAACACATTTTCATGTGTCTCAATTTCTTTATGCGCGTTTTGGGTGCCCCAAACCCAGCCGACAAAAACTGCTGTCAACATGCCGCCTAAAGGCAGAAAATAATTGGAAGCGATGTTATCGACATGATCAAAAAAGTTCATGCCAAATAACTTCATGTCTGCCATGACTCCGAAAGACAAACCGCTGGGAATGCCAAACGCAAAAATAGCGGAACCGACAATGAGCACGGCTTTTTTTCGATCCCAGCCACGTTGGTCGATGAAGTAGGCCACGACTACTTCCAGTAGGGAAATCCCTGAAGTGATGGCGGCAATGGCAAGAAGGATGAAAAAAATTACTGCCACGCCATGACCCAAAGGCATATCGGCAAATACTGTGGGCAGAACACTGAAAACCAGTCCCGGTCCTTCGGTAGGTTCGAGTCCCATTGCGAATACCGCCGGAAATATGACCATGCCAACCAGGAGGGCGATGAGCGTGTCAAACATCACTACGTAAACGGTGCAGGACGTCAGGTTTTCTTTTTCGGATAAATAACTGCCATAGGTGATCATGCATCCCATTCCCAGGCTGAGCGAAAAAAAGGCTTGCCCAAGCGCAATGAGGATAACATTGGTGTTGATTTTGCCGAAGTCAGGAGTCAAATAAAAGGCCACCCCTTCCATAGCTCCGTCAAGGGTGAGTGAGCGGATCATCAGCAGAAAAAGTATAACAACCAAAGTGGGCATGAGGATGTCACAGGCCCGTTCGATACCTCCATGCACACCCCGCCAAACAATGGCGATGCAGGTTCCCATGAACAGGGCATGATAGAAAAGAACTTCTCCTGTGTTACCGATAAAGTTTCCAAAAAAGACTCCCGCTTCCTTGGGGGAAGAAAATGCTAGTACAGATCCTGAAATGGATTTGACAACATAAGCATACGTCCAACCCCCTACTACCCCATAAAAGGAAAGGATGAAGAAGCCGGCAAGCACCCCCATATAGCCGATACCGGTCCAGGAAGATTTGGGTTTAAGTTGGTCGAATGCCCCAACAGGATTGAGATTGGTTTTCCGGCCCAGGGTGAACTCGGCCAGCATGATGGGTGTGCCGATCACAAAGATACAAATCAGGTAGATGAGCACAAAAGCGCCGCCACCGTTTTGCCCCACTATATAAGGAAACTTCCAAATATTTCCGAGACCTACGGCAGAACCGGAAGCGGCAAGGATGAACCCCATGCGACTTGCCCAGAACCCGCGTTGATTTTTGTTTTCGGTCTTCATCTAAATCGGAGTATATTTTTAAGATATTGAGCTGTTGGCATAAGGAGGTCCCCCCTGGAAAAAAATATCAAAGATATTATAGAGAATATTCCCAAGTTACCCGGAATTTATATCATGAAGGATTCCAGGTCGGAAATTCTTTATATCGGCAAGGCAAAAATCCTGAGAAACAGGGTGCGTTCCTATTTCCAGAGTTCGCGGACTCTTCACCCCAGGACAAGGATGTTTCTGAACAAAGTCCGGGATATCAAGTTCCTGACTACAAAAACAGAAGCGGAAGCACTGATTCTGGAAAGCAACTTCATCAAGAAACATCAACCTCGCTACAATGTCCTGCTCAAGGATGACAAGCATTATCCGTATTTACGTTTGACCACTCAGGAGTTATATCCCCGGTTGGAGGTGGTGCGTCGGGTCCGAAAAGACGGGGCGACTTATTTCGGCCCTTACACCATGGTTAAGGAAGTCCGGGAAACGATTCGCTTGATTTACAAAATTTTCCCGCTTCGTCAGAGCAAAGACAAACTGGACGGCAATGCCCAGCGTCGTCCCTGCCTCAATCACCAAATGGGGCGGTGCCTGGCCCCCTGTGCTGGGCAAGTTTCCCCTGATGAATATAAAAAAGTGGTGGAAAATGTCGAGTGGTTTCTTAAAGGGAAAAACACAACGCTCCTGAAAAATTTGAAGGCGGGGATGGATTCGGCATCGGCAGAGAGGCGTTACGAAGAGGCCGCAATATTCAGAGATAAAATCCAGGCGGTGCAAACGGTGCTGGATAAACAGAAAATTGTTTCAACTTCTCTGCAAGATCAGGATGTCATCGCCTATTGTTCAGAAAAAGATCAGGCCATGGCCCAGGTTCTGATCATCCGTTCCGGAAAAATGCTGAGTGAAAAAATATTCAAGCTGAAATCTCTCAACCAGATGGAAGAGGATGAAACCTTGTCCTCTTTTCTCAAACAATACTATGCGGAAGAGGTGGTCCTGCCTGCGGAAATATTGTTACCTCACCCTGTTGAAGATTCTGATTTGATCGCTGATTGGCTGTCCGAAAAAAAGGGGACGCGGGTGAGGCTGGAAATACCTGTGATCGGTAAAAAACGTGATTTGGTGAAAATGGCGGAAGAGAACGCTCGTTTCGCTATGAGAATGGAGCGCGACAAAGGAGATGTCGGTACCCGCTCGCTGGAAGAATTGCAGACGGCTCTGGGACTCAAGCACTTTCCTGAAGTGATTGAGGGATTCGACTTGTCCAATATTTCGGGAAGCCATGCAGTGGGCTCCATGGTGGTATTTGAGAGCGCATTGGCAGAAAAATCAAAATATCGCCGCTATAAAATCGCCACCGTAAAAGGCATTGACGATTATGCCATGCTTAGAGAAGTGATGACCCGCCGTTACCGTCGCCTTTTAGATGAAGGAAGTCCTCTGCCCAATTTGGTGCTCATTGATGGAGGCAAAGGCCATTTGAATTCAGGACGGGAAGTTTTTGAGGCATTGGGGCTTCTCGATCTGGTCGATCTGGCCTGCATTGCCAAAGGAAAATATCGTAATAATCTGGAAACGGATGAGGTTTATTTGCTGCATAAAAAAGACCCCGTGCTATTTAACGAGAACTCTCCTTCCAGATTTCTCATGCAACGCATTCGTGATGAGGCACACCGGTTTGCAATTTCCTATCATCGCCGATTACGGGGAAAAGAGGCTTTGAGTTCTCCGCTGGAAAATATTTCAGGAATTGGGAAAAAACGACGATTACTACTTTTGAAGCAATTTGGCAGTCTGGAAAATATCCGCAACGCATCTTTGGAGGAATTGACAGCCTTGCCGGGAATCACCCTTCCTCTGGCCGAAAAATTGAGGACCGTAAACAGCTAAACTAATTTTTAGACTTTGCCGTTAAGACAGCATGTATAATGTCGATTATAGTCTGGGAAGTCAGTTCCCTATATGACTCAGGAGGGTTGAAATAATGCGCGGTATCCCAAAAATAACAGGTTATTTTTTAAGTGGAATGTTTTTGCTGAGCTGGGTTTTTGTTCCCGGAAAAAGCTGGGCCCAGGTGTCCGATGAGTTTTTAAACGAAGCCAAAAAATTGGCAAAATTGGAAGATAAGCTTTTCCATAAACGTTTGAAAAATGATTTGGAGGGAACTTATGAGTTTCAGCATCCTACCTATAAAGAAAAAATCTCGCTAGAAGAGTTTTTATATTTCGAGGGCCGAGTGGTGACGGGTTACCGAGATGGCTCCATGGCTCATATTTCGGGGGGGATGATCCCCAATCTGGATTTCATTAAAAAGAACCCCAGAAAAAGGGACGCCCTCGGTTTTCCGCGACCCTTTCGTTACAGATGGTTTTTGAATCCTTTTATTGAGGTAAAGCGTTATTCTCTGGATCGAATCTCTATTAGTGAAGATGGAAAATACGCCATGGTGGAAATTGTACTCAAGGGTAGAGAGCGCCTAAACCCAGTATTGATAAGAGGGGATATTTCATTTGATATGGCCCGTCCCTATGTGGACTATTGGGAAAAGGTGGATGGAAAATGGGTGATAACGGTATTGATCGACAAATCTGCGATAAGTGGTGGAATGAAAACCCTGTATTTTATCCCAAACAATAATGATGCATGGGAAAAGAAGGAATATGTCCAAATCGATCCGGCCAGCTTGCTGGCAGATCCTGATCCTGAGCGTCATGCCCTGAACGGAAAGCATTAAATCCCATTATGAGTGTTGACCTGCCGTTTCATAAATCATGGTTGGGGGAAGAGGAACACCGGGAAGTTGAAGACACCCTGAATTCAGGGTGGCTAACTACGGGTCCCAAAACCCAAAAATTCGAAGAGCTGTTTAAGGAATATATAGGTTGCAAGCACGCGATCGCTTTGAATTCCTGTACGGCTGGGTTGAATCTGGCGCTTACGGTACAAAATTTTGCTGATGGGGATGAGGTGATCACCAGCCCGATGACCTTTCCCGCTACCGCCAACGTAATACTGTTGCAGAGGTTGAAGCCGGTTTTTGCCGATATCGAACCGGGCACGCTCACTATTGATCCTCGAAAGATTGAAGAAAAAATCACCCCTCGTACCCGAGCCATTATTCCTGTTCATTTTGCGGGCCATCCTTGTGACATGACCCCTATCCAGGAATTGGCAGACCGACACAAGCTACTCATAATCGAAGATGCGGCCCACGCATTGGAAACCAAATATAAAGGGAAAAAAATCGGCAACCTCGGTAACGCCACCGCTTTTAGTTTTTACGCCAATAAAAATATTACCACTGGGGAAGGCGGCATGCTGGTAACCAACGATGATGCCCTTGCCGAGACCTTCCGCGTCATGCGCCTGCAGGGGATCAGCCGTGATGCCTGGAAACGCTACGGCAAGAGCGGATTTTCCCATTGGGAACAAACTCTGGCCGGGCATAAATGCAATATGCCCGACCTCAACGCCTCCATTGGATTGCACCAGATTAAAAAAGTCGAGCAGTTCATGACCTTACGCAAAAAGTATGTGGCCATGTATGATCATGCTTTTGCGGAAGTGCCAGAAATCGAAACTCCGGTCGTTAAAGACTATGCCACTCATGCCCATCATATTTATGTGATCGCCCTTAATCTGGACCGGTTGACCATAGACCGCGATGGATTTCTGGATGCGATTCAGTCTGCGGGTATAGGGGTGGCTCTGCATTATATAGCTTTGCACCTGCAACCTTATTATGTGAAAAACTTTAACACCAAGCCTCAGGATTTCCCGGTCGCGTCCAATTATTCCGAGCGGGTCATCAGCCTGCCTTTGTATCCAAAAATGTCTCCCGAAGATGTTGAGCGGGTGATCGGGACAGTAAAAGACCTCATCAAAAAATTCAGGAAATAATCCCTCCTTAAATTTCATGCTCCAAAGGGGTAGAAAGAGTACAATTACCCGTCAAGCCTCAACAATTTTGATGGCAGGTTAACTCGGTCCCATTGCTACCGGCGGCTCGCCGGTGCTCCCTGTATTAAATAACAATCATGAAAAAATTATTATCGCTTTTAACAGAAAAACTAAACGGACAGTTGACCCGTTTTAAAGAAGTCATTATTCCGCTTTTGGACAAGTTCATCCGTAGGGGAGAGAAAAGTCCAGCGGCGGAAGAGGTTCCCACACGTTCTCCCTCCGAACTAAAAATTCTTGCAGAAACCCTGAAGGGAAGGATCCAGAAAAATCCCAAGGACATTAAGGCTCTCTACAGTTTGGGGGAAGTGTTTATAGAAATGCACCGCTTTGGGGACGCCATCCCTCCATTACGGGAATTGGTAAATTTGGAACCCAATCAAAAAAGTGCCCGTTTGCAGTTGGGGCGGGCGCAAATGGAAATGGGGCGGGATGAAGCCGCCCTTGAGACTCTGGAGGAGGCCCGACGCCTTGATCCTGAAAGCGAAGTGGTTAAAAAAACCCTTTGCCAGGCTCACAGCAACCTTTCGACGGCTTTTGGAAGAATTAAAAATCAGAAGCAGGCCGAGCACCATTTTCATGAGGCGGTGAAAATCATTCCTAATTTTGGTCCTGCTCATCTTTCAATGGGAATTTGTTTTACTGAATGGGGCCGATATAAAGAGGCCCTGGCTAAGATCAAGGAAGCTTTGAAGCTGGACAAAAACCTGACAGTGGAAGCCCATTACCGCTTCGGCGAAGTGTATACCAAGCTGAAGGACATTAAAAAAGCCATCAAGCATTATAACGAGGCGATCTCCGTAGACCCTTCTGCCGCAATGCCCAACCTGAGGTTGGGAATGCTTTATTTTAAATTGAAGAAATACAAGGAAGCGGTTCAGCCTTTACGTTTATCCATCAAGCAAAGTCCTAAATATGCGGCGGAAGGTTATTTCCGGCTCGGCGTATCCCTGGTAAAACTCAAACGTTACAAACCTGCGGAAGAACCTCTGAGAAAAGCGGTGGAGTTGAGTCCGGATAATGAATTGGCTAACGATACCCTGGCTGATAACCTCTTTCAACTGAGTATGGACTTGGGAGTCGATGCCAAACCGGGTGAACTGATCGACCAGTTACGCGAAGTGGTTTATTTCAATCCCGAGCATATCCAGGGCCATGAACAACTCAGCCAGGCTTATGACGCAATCTTGAAGGGGGACAAGGCAATCACCCACTGCATCATTGTCCAGCGATTTTTAGTCGATAACAAAATGATGAAAGAATTAGCCAAATGCCGGGCAAACCTTCAAGCCCTCTACAAAAAATATAAAACCAGCCCGGATGAATTTAAGAAAGTCATCACTCCCAGCAAAAACTACCACTAGGCGTGGGGCCGATGAGCAATATAGTTTTTTGGTGGCGAATTTCTTCTCGGCTGAATAGGAACTTTCAATTAGCTTCCCCCCTGATGTTATGTCTCTTCATTTGCCTTCATGCCCCG
>JABIXH010000034.1 GCA_018664975.1 Nitrospina sp.
CAAACATCAGGAATGCTCGGCCAGAGATTTTGTCCTCGATAAAGAAAATAATATTGTCTCCACTCCGGCCTATATGGTGGGCCAAAGCATCTCGGAAGTGGCCGAAGGTATTGAAAAAACCATCAAGGAACTCATCAAAATGATCCCTTAGCCGTGCCTTGCTAGGTGGAAAGAGGCTCCAGGCCATCAGCGGTCGCATCAGAATTTATCCCTACAACTCCCCTGCGGCTAGCAGGCGGAGGCCTCTCGGCTAAAGGATTTAGGTCAATTTTCCGTAAAGATATACTGGACTCTTATATATAATGGTACTGAAACGGATTTCCTGATACTCAGGGAGGCTATGAGCGGATCTCAAAAAACTATATTGGTTACGGGCGGGGCGGGTTTCATTGGTAGCAATTTCATCAATTTCCTTCACCACCGTTACCCGGATACAAAAATCCTTCTGCTGGATGCTTTAACCTATGCTGGCAATCTGGATAATATTCCTACCAGCCTGAAGTCCAACGGTCATTTCCAGTTTTTTCATGGCAATATCACCCACCCGGATATTGTCAACAAACTGGTTTCTGAAGCGGATATTGTGGTGCATTTTGCGGCGGAATCGCATGTCACCCGCTCGATTTATGACAACGCAATCTTTTTTGAGACGGATGTTATAGGCACGCAGGTGGTGGCTAATGCTATTGTGAATAATCCAGTCGAATTGTTTGTGCATATTTCATCCTCCGAGGTTTACGGAACGGCACTTCACGATCCGATGGACGAAGAGCATCCGTTAAACCCGATGAGCCCTTATGCGGCGGCGAAGGCTGGGGCGGACAGGCTGATCTATTCTTATATCAAAACCTATGATTTGCCGGCGGTGATTATTCGTCCGTTTAATAATTACGGACCGTGTCAGCATCTGGAAAAGGCGATCCCAAATTTTATTGTTAGTGCCTTGTTGGACCAGCCGTTGACCATTCACGGAAATGGTCAAAGTTCAAGGGATTGGATGTATGTGGAAGATACCTGTGAAGCTTTGGACCGGGTTCTGCATTCGGAGCGTGACCGGGTATTAGGTCAAACGATCAATCTGGGAACAGGCACGGACACTTCAGTGGTGGAGATTGCCCGTAGAATTTTGCGGTTACTGAATAAGCCAGAAAGTTTATTACAATTCATTGATGACCGTCCCGGTCAGGTGACCCGACATATTTCTTCTACAAAGAAATCTCGGGAATGTCTGGAATGGGAATCGAAAATTGATTTGGATGAAGGCCTTGCACGCACCATTGAGTTTTACCAAAATAATCGCCAGTGGTGGGAACGGGTGATGTGGATGAAAGAACTCTGGGCTCCTAAAGGATAAAGTTTATGCGGGTTACTATTCTCCAACCTTCTTATTTGCCATGGTTAGGCTTTTTTGAGCAAATGAGTCGCTCTGATAAATTCGTCCTTCTGGATGATGTGCAATACACGCGTCGGGACTGGAGGAATCGCAATCGAATTCGGGTAGGAGAGAGTTGGGCCTGGTTGACAGTGCCGGTTCTGCAAAAAAGCCGATTTTCTCAAAGCCTTTTAGAAACTCGTATTGATAATTCGGTGCCATGGCGGAAAAAGCATTTGCAATCCCTTCGTCAACATTATTGCAAATCGCCCTATTTTGAAAACTATTTTCCCAGATGCGAACAACTGTACAACAAGGATTGGGAATTTTTATTCGATCTTTGCCTGGAAACGATTCATCTTCTCAAAGAGGAGATAGGCATTGAAACTCAGCTACTGCGTTCTTCGGAGATGAAAACTTCCGGGATAAAAACGGAGAGGCTCCTTTCTATTTGCCGTGAGCTGGGAGCAACGCATTATTTAAGTGGTGAAGCCGCAAGTGATTATATCTCGGAGAAAGATTTTTCCAGTCAAGGGATTGAGCTTGAGTATCAACATTATGAGCATCCGGTTTACCCGCAGAGGTATTCCGGTTTTGTCTCCCAATTGTCCGCCATTGATTTATTGTTCAACTGCGGTAGCCAAAGTTTGGGCATTCTAAAACAATCGGAACCGATCCGTTGTTCATAGGTATTCCATTATGATGGATTTCAAATCACTACAAAAATTCTTGCCAAGAATTTATTCGTTTCTGCCGTTCTATCTGGCACCGAGATTTGCCCTGCCACCAGTTCAGGCTTTTTTCGAGGTGACTTATCGGTGCAACCTGCGTTGCGATATGTGCCATTACCTGGAAATTATTGAAGAAACGGAAACGAAAAAAACATATTCCAATGAGATGTCGAGCGAGGAAGTGAAAAAAGCAATTTCCAATCTGCCCCGGTTTTCTCTGATTACTTTCACCGGGGGTGAGGCTTTCATGAAAAGTGATTTCATGGATATCCTTGAGTTTGCGACCCAGAAACACAAAGTCCATATTATTACCAATGGGACTACGTTGAGCGAAAAAGTTGTTGAAGATCTCATGCGGCTAAGGTTGAAATCTGTTTGGGGTTCTGGTTTGTTTTACATGGGAGTTTCGCTTGAGGGAGAAGAGGCCTTGCATGATCGTATCACTACGGTTCCGGGTTCTTTTAAAAAGACTACGCAAGGATTGGAAAAGCTGGTGGCCCGGCGCGCGGAATTAAAATCTAATTTTCCGCTCATTCATCTGACTTGTGTTATCAACCGGGGAAATGCAAGGGAGTTGGTACCGTTATATGAATATGCAAACAAACTGGGTGTTAATGTGGCTAATTTTGTTTTAAGTAGTCCCGCCACATACTGGCATGGCAAAGATTATGATCAGGACGACCATCTGCAACGGCCCACGGATCCAGTAGAGGAAATAGAACCCAAACTCTTGCGCGAGCAGTTGGATCTTCTGTTGGAAAAAAGTAAGGACTACAAGACAAAACTAAGGTTTTCGCCGAACTATATTACGGTGGATGAGATTGTCCGCTACTACAGCAACGAAAGTTCTTATAAGGATTATCGCTGTTATATCCCATGGACGAAGGTGGCTGTTTCTGCCTATGGAGATGTTTTCAGTTGTCCGCATTTTCGGGTTGGCAAAGTTAATAATGATGGGGGACCTTCAGCCTGGCAGTCGGAGCGCATTAGCAATTTCAGGGAAAAACTAAAAGCGGAAGGAATTTTTCCGGGATGCCTGGGTTGCTGTCAATCGGAGTATGTTGGCCCAACTCCACTCGCCGGAGGGATAGAGATTAAAAACAGGTCACATGAAGTTCGATTTGTAAAACCTAAAGCAAGCAGTTGTTCGGTGCCAACATTTAGTCGGGCTAAGCCTGATGGCAGTCTCTAAAGAAAAATATGGATAGAAACCCGGAAATCTCTATTGTCGTTCCTGTTTATAACGAGGAATCCATCGTTGAAGAATTATGTTCGCGACTCAAAAAAGTTTGTGATGGATTAAACCGTTCTTACGAAATTGTGATTGTGGATGATGGCAGTGATGACGGTTCATTTGAAAAGCTCCAACGGATCAAGGAGGGAACCATGCGTCTGGTGCAGTTGACGCGAAATTTTGGCCAACAGTCTGCTGTGCTGGCCGGGTTTAGAATGAGCCGGGGAAAAATTGTGGTTCAGCTGGATTCGGATTTACAGAATCCTCCAGAAGAAATCCCCAAACTGCTGGCTGCATTGACGAGGGATATTGATCTTGTTACGACGGTGCATAAAAAACGGCATGATGAATTGATGAGAGTCCTGGGGTCGAAGCTCCTATGCAAATTTGGCCAAATGCTGTTTGGGAATGCAGTTAAATTAAATTTAAGTTCCTTTCGTGTCATGCGCCGAAGCGTGATTGATAAGATTGAAACTTGCCGAGATCGGTCTCGATACATGGCAGTCTTGATGAGCTGGATGGGACTCCCCAGTGTGGAAATCGAAGTGGAACACCATGTCCGAAAAAAGGGTACGACCAAATACAGTTTTCTGACCTTGTTTAAATTATCCTGGGATCTGGTAACCGGCTACTCCAACTTGCCATTGAGACTTGTGACTTATATGGGATTATTTGGAGCTTTAATGGGATTTCTCATGATGACATTTTTGCTATATCAACGCATGGTAAATGGAATTTTGATAGAAGGTTTTATTGTGCTCTCGGCGGTGTTTGCATTTTTTGCCGGAGTCCAACTTCTTTCCGTTGGGTTCCTGGGAGAATATCTGGGGAGAGTTCATTCCCAGGTCCAGGGTCGCCCGGATTATATTGTGGGAAAGGTGATGGAATGATGCAGATTAAGCCTCTTACTTCTTTGATTATTGAGCCGACCAATACTTGCAATCTGCGATGCACGTTTTGTTTTGTGACAGAAGGTATGACGCGGAAAGAAGGCTTCATGGATTTCGGTTTGTTCAAAAAAGTCATTGACGACAGCCCTGGCCTTGAGCATCTATGTATGCACAATTGGGGAGAACCTCTCTTGCATAAAGAGATTTTCAAAATGTTTGACTACGCGCATGAGTCGGGAGTCAAATATATCGTGATGAATACCAACGGAACCTTATTGACGGATAAAATGATTGGCAAGATTGTTGATAGTCCTCTGAATATTATCCGCTTTTCCATTGATGGTTCTGCTGAAACGTTTAAGCGGATACGTGGAGTGGAACTCGAAAAAATTGAGAAAAATATTATTCGGCTAAAAATTGAAAAAGAAAAACGCCGACCTGATTTGAGCATGGGTGTGGTTTTTACTGTAGAGGAGGAAACCCAAGAGGATGTCGATCCTTTTATGGGTCATTGGGAATCCATTGCCGATCATGTTCGAACACAGCCCAAACTGATTCAAAGCCCAAGAGAAGAGCCTTGCCCGGAACCTTTTGGAAAGGACTATGGAAAGCTGGTGGTTCTATGGGATGGGACGGTGATTCCTTGTTGCGTAGATTACAATGCTTCCTTAAAGCTGGGAAATGCTTATCAAGATAATGTGCAAGATTTATGGCGAGGTAGCCAAATTGAACAATTGCGTACTCAGCATGAAAGTGGAGAGTTCCCTGATGTTTGCGTCAATTGTAACGAATGCAAAACATCGAAAACGCAAAAACGTTTCTTTTTTGAGGAACTCGTGCCCTAATGGAATCTGCAATGGCATCCCCGGTCACTAAAGAAAAGGTGTTGGAAGAAAACCGCAGGGTCCATGCCTTGGAAAACTGGCAATACCTTTCCCGCCACCCTGAACAGACTAATTTTTTTCAAAGCGCCATTCTGGAAAATACTTTGGATGCAGTGTGCTCTTCCTTGAAGCAGAGTTCCAGAATTCTAGACTTGGGTTGTGGAACCGGTTATCTGTCTTTGGGTTTTTTATCCCGGGGATACCGTTTGTTGGGTTTGGATTTATCACAGGAAATGATCCAGGCGTTTGAAGATTCTCTTACCGAAAAATTACAATCTCAGGCACAATTTGTTGTGGGGGATGTAGAAGAATTTCTTTTACAAAATAAAGATGAGTTTGATGTGATTGCCTTATCAGCAATTTTGCATCACCTCTTTGATTATGAGTCGGTGCTTCGAAAAATTTGTGCAAGACTTTCTGCTGGAAATCAACTTGTCATATTCTTTGAACCGCTCAAACAGGAGGTTCAATCACCATTAAGATTTGTTTTGCATCGCGTACTTTCCTGGCTGGATGAAAAACTATACCGATCTGAGATGAGAATGCGAAATATTTCAGTGCTGGATGAGGAGTACCATCACTCGGACTACCAAAGGCAGTTCGGAGGGATTGGCCCGAACCGGGTTCAGAAAATTTTGCAGGATGAGGGTTTAGAAGTTTTAAAAATTGAAAAATATTGCGCCAGGCGCTATGGGATTAATGCCTGGTTGGCAAACAGAATATTGAAAACGCAAAACACCTTTAATTTACTCGCGACCCGAATTTAAATACCTGCATCATTTTTTCTGCTAATTTGGTGAATGGGAATTCCCAGGTTTTTAGCTAAGGTCTGTGCAATTTCGCTTCCTTCCGTATCGTTAATTTCCAGAAACGCGATCCCGATATCAAAATAGGAATCAAACTTTTCTACCCGTGCGACTTTGGCTTTTACAATAATGGGTTTTTCGATATCCTGATCTGCAATTTGAACTTGTACCTGAGTACCGATTTCAATAGAAACCGGGCTTTCGAAAAGTAAACCCGAACTGCTGAAATTTTTCCCCTGTACTTTAATGGGTTTATGCTCTGGGTCAACTTTGCTTACCTGGACTTCTCCCGCAAAATCTATCCTTATATAATGTCGTTTATCTACGGCATGCAGGAAAATTCTATTTCGACCACTTTCTTTAGCTTGATAAAGTGCAACATCCGCCGCATGGATTAATGATTTGGTATCTTGCGCGTCAGTGGGATAAGAGGCGACACCACCGCTTAAGGTGACACCGAATGATTTACTATCAAAGTCCAACTTTAATTCTTCAACTTGCTGTCGAATTCGTTCTGCAATAACCAGTGCGTTGATCTTTTGGGTTTCAGGTAGAATAAGAACCAATTCTTCACCGCCATATCTACAGGCGATGTCTTCGGTTCTTTTTTCCAAGATCAGAATTTCGGCCACACGCTTCAGGGTTAAATCTCCTGCCAGGTGACCCCAGGTATCATTTAAATTTTTGAAATTATCCAGATCAAAAAATATGAGAGAAAAATTTCCTTCATATCTTATGGCTCTGTTAATTTCTCCTTCAAGGGTTTCATCAAAAAATCGCCGGTTAAAAAGTCCGGTCAATCCATCAGAGCGTGAAACCTTTCGGGTTTCCTCTAATACTTGCAACTCAATCATTGTTGGTGTTTGCAGGTTCTTAGAGACCTCGCTGAAATAGTCACATATGGCAGTTATTAATTTAACGGGTCTTTCGAGTTTTGTTTCCAGAAGACTTTGATGCTTGATGATTTGATGCCAATTGGATTTAGCATCCTTAGTATTGAACTCAAGGTGAGTCAATATATTGAGTAAAATGGGGTAAGTTTCCTCTCCTTCAGTCTCTGCAAGGTTCTGAATTGTTTCCAGAAACTCGGAATTTTCCGATAAATTGCAATTCAGGGAATCTATGATCGTTTGTCTTATGTCGTTCATAACCGTCCTGAAGTTTTAAAATAAATCAACCCTTTCTACTTAATATAAGTTACTCGAGGCAGGAAAATCAACCTATAGAAAAAGGAGTTTCTAAAATATAGCTATGGCTGATATTTTTTACGAGAGGCCATAAATAGGAATCGTTGCATCAAACAATTTCCAGGACTTTAATATTAGCCAAAGCTGTGGACTTTTGCAGGGCATCTTCTCCCTTTGGGGTTAATTTGTTACCCGCAACATTTAAGAAATGCAAACCAGAAAGTTGGTGAGAATTGGCAAGGTGAACAGCTCCTTCATCGCCAATAGCATTCAGAGCAAGAACCAGTCTGCGAAGGCTGACCAGGTTTTTGGATTCGGCAATTGCCCGGGTGCCGGATGCATGAATCCAATTTTCATTTTCAAGATATAGGGATTCCAGTTGGGTCAGTGTAGTAGATTGGGCCAGTGCGGATGCCCCCTTATCGCAAATATTATTATTGTTCAATCGTAATGATTTTAATCCTGAGAAATGGAGAGATTGCGCCAGAGCTTCTGCGCCCTCCGGCCCAATTTTATTTTCACCCAGATCCAGGGTTTCCATATTTTTCATATTTGCAGATTCAGCGAAGGCATTCACTCCTTCTGCGCGAAGATCGTTGTTATTCAAGTCTAGAGATTTGAGTCGGGTGATTGTTTTAGACTTTGAAAGAGAAAGGGCGCTGTCTGTTGTCAGCCCGTTATTATGCATGACCAACGTTTCCAGTTTTTCAAACATGGAAGATTCTGCCATGGCATAGACTCCATCATCTCCAAGATGGTTATTGTTCAGGATCAAAACCTTAAGATTAGGAAATACTTGGGACCGAGCCAGAGCTTCCATCCCTTCCCCCGTCAAACTATTATCAGAGAGATCAAGGCAAACAATTTTTTCAAGAGGCGGAGTCTGCTGTAAAAACTTTAAGCCCTCGTCCCCAATTCCGGTATCGCGCAAATTGATATTTGTCAATTGCTGTCCAATGTTGGAATTGGCAAGCGATTTGATGCCCAGCGGTTCCAAGCGGTTATAGGAAAAATTTAATTGCTCCAGATTGCTCATACCCTCTGATAGGGAAAGAACTTTTGCTCCCAGAGATCCAATCTCATTGCTGGATAAATTCAAGACCTTCAGGTTGCCCAGTGCATTGCACTTGGAAAAAAAGAATAGAGCTTCATCATTGAGGTTATTGTTCGCAAGCGAAAGGTCTACCAGATTGTAAAAACAGTCAGAAGCACTAAGTGGTTGCAATCCTCCCGCGTTTAAACCGGTTTGATCAAGGTTCAAAGAGGAAAGAGATTTAATGGGGGCGAATCCTGCAATGGCTTTAAAATCTTCTTCCTTAAGCTGGCAACTTAAAAGATTTAAAGATTTTTTATCGACACTTACCTTTTCCTGGATGAGGGAGCCAAGGTCAGGGTTCTCGGTATTTTTTTCAAAATACCTGAGGAATTCCAAACTGTCATCAATGTCTTTTGCTTCGGCCATATTCAGGGGGTGTTAGATTAAGTAAACCAATTATACCACCACCTGCTAGGCGTGGAGCAAGCGCACTTTTAATGCAGGCATAAAATCACTTCAGGTACAGGCGGTTTGATGAACCTTTGCTATCTAAGGCTTGGGAATTAATTGAAGTGGACAGAAACTGCTTTAGAGACACCCTGCTCTTCCATGGTTATGCCATAAAGGGCATTGGCGAAAGTCATGGTTTTTTGATTGTGGGTGATGATGATGAACTGTGTGTTGATGGCCATTTCTTTTAGCATTTCCTGGAATCGGACGACATTTGCTTCGTCCAGCGGGGCATCTACTTCATCCAGCAGGCAGAAAGGACTGGGTCGTACTTTGAATACTGCGAACATCAGGGCGATGGCAGTCATGGCTTTTTCTCCCCCCGACATCAGTGCCAGGCTTTGCAGGCTTTTACCCATAGGATTGGCGGAGATTTCGATTCCTGAATCAAGAGGGTTGGAATCATCCGTCAAGGCCAGGCTTGCCTTGCCTCCCTGGAAGAGTCGCGCAAAAATCTCCTTGAAGTTTTTATTTACCAGTTCAAAGGTGTCGAGAAACCGTTGCTGGGTGGTTTGGTTTATTTTTTCAATGGTAGAATGAAGTAGTTCGATCGACTCGGCTAGATCGTCTTGTTGTTTTTTCAAAAATGTATATCGCTCGTTGGTTTTTTCAAAATCAGAAAGTGCCGCTAAATTGACTTCTCCTAATTTTGCAACTTTCTCCTTCAGTTCTTTAACTTGCTCATCAGTTTCACTTTCATTGATGGTGTCGTCAAAGGCTGATTGCAACTCTTCTCGTGTTGCGTTGAAGTCTTCGTATGCCCGTTCTTCAATGTGGACAATTTGCAGACGGTTTTCTGATCGTTTAATTTCTATTTGTGAAAGAGTTTCAGTGATCTCCTGAATTTTTCTGGAAAGTTCGCGAGTATCCTGCTCCATACTCTTAAGGTCTTCTTCCTTTTGCCTCAAGGACTCTTCTTCCTGGACAGCTGTTTCACTCCATTGGTCTTTTTCCCGGGAAAGCTTGAGAACCAGATTTCCCTGAGTAGAAATTTCGGCATCAATTTCAGCGATTCTATTCTGGTTTGAAATTCGGTCAGCCTCACGCCTCTCTATCTGCTGTTTAAGGTTTTGTTGCTGGAGTTCCAGCCGTTTAATTTCGGTGAGTGTGTTTTCTCGTCGACCGATTAACGAGGCGATCAAAACTTTAAGTCTGCTGATTTCAGATACGATTTTTTCAAGGCCGGATCGGCTTTGTTCCAGTTCTTCCCGATAACCAGCTAAAAGTGCTTCTTCCTGAATTCTTTTTTGTTCCATGGATGCCAATTGCTGGTCAAGCAGGGATTTCTCTGCGACCCATTGATTCTTTTCTCCGTTCAGGGTTGTAATTTCTTCTGCTATTGAGGTGTCCCTGTTTTCCAGGCGTTCTACTTCCTTGCTCCATTGTTCCAGGTCCCGGAGTTTGTTGTTCGTTTCAAGTTCTGCGGAAATGGCTTGCTGGTCTAACTGCCTGAGGCGAGCCTCAAGCTCGGAGAGGTTTAGTTTTTTCTTTTCGATATTTTCCTGCGAGGTATTCAATTCTTCTTTGAGCTTGCTGACATTGTCGGTAAGAGTTTCTATTTCCCGGTTTCGTGCAAGTAGACTCGAAGAAGAATTTTCTACGGAGCCTCCCGTGATGAAGCCGTTTGGGTCAATCATTTCGCCGTTCAAGGTAACGGCCGTTCCATGAAAATTAGAATCCTGATGCAGATGAAATGCTACATCCATATCCTGGACGATGACAACACTTTTCAGTAATAACTCTATGACAGGCCGGTATTCCTCCTGGCATTCAATAAAATTGAGAGCTTTACCTACAACTCCCTGGGTTCCATTCAAATATAGAGGAGCTGTAGGAACGGTTTTCGGATTAAGAGGGGCGAACAATCCTCGACCAGAATGATTATTTTTGAGATAACCGATAGCCTCCATTGAATCTGAATAAGAGTTGACGATAACGCTTTGGAGTTTTTCTCCCAAAGCTGTTTCGATAGCTACTTCATATTCTGCCGGGGTTTGCAGAACATCGACCAATACTTCTCGAATTCCAGGAATCCGTTCGCCATTTTCCTTGCCCATTAGGGATTTGACGCCTTCGTGAAATCCTTCAAATTGATTTCTTAATTTCTCCAAGGAATCCAGCAGAGAAGCTTTTTGGAAATAGTCTTCCTTTTTAGAACTATGGTTTTCTATTTCAACTTGGAGCTGTTGCGAGTATTGGGCATTCTCCTGTCGCAAAGCTTCCTGTTGCTCTTTCAAGCTTATAAGCGCCTCATTTTTTTGCTGATGTTGTGCCCTTCCTTGCTCCAGCGCTGACTGGTTCTCCTTAGTTTGGGAATGGTTTTCTTGTTTTTCTGTTGCAAGTTTTTCCCTGCGGGTTTCCAGCCCCTGCACTCGTGTTTCAAGTGCGGTCAATTGATTTTTTGATTGAGCCGTTTGCTGGAATATGTTCAGTACATTTTTTTCCCCATTGAGAACTCGTTCCTGAACTTCTTGCAAAGCTTCTCGCTGTTGTTCGTTTTCAGCTTTTTGCTGGTCCAGTATAATCTCCTGCTCATTGATTTCCTGTGAGGTGCTGGAAAGGTTTTGTCTTTCACTCTCAATTTTGTTTGTCAGGTTGCTAATTTCTTCTGTCATTTGGGAGACTTCCCCTATAGCAGATTCAATGTCTGTTTCCGCTTCTGACTTCTGTTCCTTTTTGAAGGAGATATTTTGCTCACTGCTTCCGATTTGAGAGCTTAATTGATGAATGGTTTCGCGAGCTTCATTCAAGCGGCCAAGTGATTCTTCAATTTCTACATTGAGTTGGGCAATCTGGTTTTCAAAAGTGGCATGACGGGTGTTCCACTCCGCTTTTTTCTGGGTTTGTTCCTGCAATTCTTTTTCTATCTCTTGCAGTTGCGATTGATAACGCCGGACTTTGACTGAAAAAAGCTTCAGAGAGAGCTCTTTAATTTCGGATTTATAATTCTTATAACGCTCCGCCTTGGCGGCTTGACGTTTTAACGACTCTACCTGGCGGGCCAGTTCCTGAACGATATCTGCCACCCGTTCTAAATTCTGGCGCGAACTATCGAGCTTGCGGATAGCTTCATTTTTGCGGTGTTTGAATTTCAGAATTCCTGCGGCTTCTTCAATTAGAACCCGTCTCTCTTCGGGTTTGGATGTGATAATATCCTGAATATGGCCTTGCTCAATAATAGTCAATACTTTCGGACTGATACCGGCATCCAGAAGAAAATCCGTGATATCCTTTAATCGGCATGGAATTTGGTTGATATAAAATTCGCTTTCGCCAGAGCGATGGTAGCAACGCGTAACTTTGACATCTTCTGAGGAATTTGGAACTCCGGCAATCCGTATTCCCGATGCTACGTTGGATAAGGTCAGGGATATTTCTGCCCGATTCACAGGTTTTCGGCTACTACTGCCATTAAAAATAAGGTCTGTGATACGGGTGCTACGCAAAGTTTTGGATCGTTGCTCGCCGATAACCCAGCGAATTGCGTCAGAGACATTACTTTTCCCACAGCCGTTTGGGCCGACAATGGCTGTGAAACCGTTTTTGAACTCCAGGTTCGTGGAGTCGACAAACGATTTAAAACCCTCTAATTCTAAATTTTTCAAATACATAATTGGGGTAGCTCCCGGGATTATCGGCTCTTTATATTCTTATATGCTGGGAGAAAGATTATCCCAATCAAGGAGTATTGTAAAGTGAAATTGTACCATGTTTGGTATACTATAAATCCTGACCCACAATATATTGTGCCACTGGGCCTGGGGCCAATGGGCAAGAACTATTGGCGGCTTGATGAGTTTTTGCTAATTCCTTTCACAGGTATGGTCAGTGAGTCGATCTGGGGGAACTGGCGATAGGGTTAACAGTTTTAAAAACAGGTAGACATGGCACAATTAAGCGGTCTGTTAAGGGCAGAATAAAGATATTGCAAGTTACAAGCGGAGGTTCTCCGCAGGAGATTTTTAGATGAAGTTATACTCTTATAATAAATGTGGAACTTGTCGCAAGGCGATCCAGTTTTTGGAAAACAAGAAGGTCAAGTTTGAGTTGATCGATATAACGGAAACACCGCCGACCAAGCAGATCCTTAAAGCGGCCATGAAGGTCAAAGGAATGAAAAAGCTATTCAATACCAGCGGTGTTCAATACCGTGAGTTGAAGATCAAGGATAAATTGCAAACCATGACCGAAAACCAGGCTGTGGATTTGCTTGCTTCCAACGGAAGATTGGTCAAGCGTCCTATCGCGGTGGATAAAAATAAAATCACCGTTGGGTTCGACATCGAAGAATACAAAAAAGTCTGGTAGGTAAATCTGAGACTGGGGACAAGAGGCAATTGTGGACCTGTTTTTAATCAAGCACAAACTGAAAAACGATTTCCCTTTGGTGCGAGAAGCGACTATCCCGCATCCTCAGCGGGCGGCAGTGATGGTAATGCTTTACCCCAAGCCCAAAAAAATCCATGTGCTCATGACAAAAAGAGCCACGCACCTTAAGTATCATGCGGGAGAAATAAGTTTTCCTGGTGGAGTGTTTGAAGAGGATCATGATGATGATCTGCTGACCACAGCACTCCGGGAAACAGAGGAGGAGCTTGATATTCAGGTAGAACCCGAAAATGTGCTGGGGCGACTTCCTATTGTCAATACGCGGTTAGGATTTGAAATTACTCCATTTGTTTCCATTCTGCCTTCGGCTCCTGAGTATATGCCCGCTGAGAATGAGGTGGGAGAAGTATTAGAAATACCCTTTATTTCCCTACTTTCTACCCAACAACGCGATGTCGGGAGTAAGCCCGGTAAAGATGGGGTCATGTACTGGTTTAAGCACCATAGAATCTGGGGCGCCTCGGCAAAGATACTCAATCAGATAGGGCATTTAAGCAGTTACTAGTATTTATAAGGGTAATAGATCATGGAACCTTTAAAAATCCTGTTTTTGGCTTCGCATTGGAGAGTTTCTCTTATCAAGGCGTTTCAGCAGGCGAAGTCTTCACAGTCCATGGAATTGATCTGCGTGGATAGCGACCCGCTCGCGCCTTCCTTTCAAGAAGCGGATAGCTCACAAGTTGTGCCGCACTTTTCAGACTCTCAGTGTTTGCCATCGCTTCTCGAATTCTGCGAAACTAAAAATATTTCTGCTATGATTCCCTTGACTAACAGGGCTATTGAGTTCATGGCCTATAATCGTCAGGAGCTTGGTGGGTGCAGTCAGCGTTTATGGATACTGGAAAACCCTGTTATCGAAATTTGTCACGATAAATGGAAGTTGTATGAGTTTTTAGAGAGTGAGGGATTCAACACGCCTGAAACATTTTTGGCGGATAAGAAAACTACCTCGTTTCCGTTTCCACTTATCGCCAAACCTCGCCGAGGAGAAGGTAGTAAAAACCTGTTCATCCTGGAGAGTTATGGCGATTGGGATTTTTATAAGAAAAAATGTCCCCAGCATGTGTTTCAAAATCGGATCGAAGGACAAGAATTCAGCGTTGATTGTTTCTTCGATCAGCAAGGCTTGCCCCGTTTGGTCGTTCCGCGTGAAAGGCTGGCCGTTCGGGGCGGAGAGGTAATGACTAGTCGAATTAATATGGATGCCGGGATCATAGATAGGGTGGAAGCCCTTGGAGTGAAACTTGGTTTGAAAGGTCCTTGCACGATTCAGGGGTTACAGGATGATAAGGGCAAGTTTTACTTCACCGATGTGAACCTGCGTTTTGGCAGTGGCTATGTACACACGATATCTGCCGGAGGCGATGCGCCTCTAATGATATATAAGGAATTGGCAGGGCAGGAGCTGGATATTAATAGACCCTATATTAAAAATAAATCGGTCATGACGCGTTTCCCTGAAAATATTTTTCTTAATGATTAACGATGGTTTTAATATATTCCTAGCTACCTTATAAAGTATAAATACTACTTCTATGACTCCACAAGACCGGTTAATTTTTGCCCTGGATGTTCCTGCCCAAAAGGAGGCGGAGCGTTACGTCAAAATGTTAGAGGGTGTGGTAGGTTGTTTCAAGGTAGGTTTGGAACTATTTATTCGCGAAGGGCCTGATGTCATCAAAATGATTCAGGATCATTCCTCGGCGAATATTTTTCTCGATCTCAAGCTTCATGATATTCCCGCTACAGTACGAGGAGCGTTACGGTCCGTTGAGAAATTGGGAGTCCGGTATATCACCCTTCACTCTACGGAAGGGGAAGTGATTCTTGAAACGGCAGAAGAGGTAAAAGATTCGGGCCTGGAAGTTCTGGCCGTAACGGTGCTGACCAGTACGAGTACTTCCTCGCTAGCGAGTCTGGGTATTCGTGAAGATATCAATGCGGCGGCTCTGGTTTTGGATCGAGCCGTCCGGGCGCAAAACTCGGGATGCGCCGGGGTCATTTGTTCTGGAGAAGAAGCGAAGCTGGTCCGGCAACGATGTGGTGATAATTTTAAAATAGTAGTTCCGGGAATCCGTCCGCAATGGGCCTGTGTGGAGGGCGATGACCAGAGCAGGATCACAACCCCGGCACAAGCTATAAAAGATGGGGCAGACCTTATCGTGGTAGGTAGACCGATTCGCGATGCTAAAGATCCTAGAGAAGTGGCACAAAAAATTATAGATGAAATCTTACCCTCTTCCAACCCGTGATAAAAAATAATTCCTGATAGTTGTCAATGAATTCCACGTTTTTAAATTTTGTTTATCTGTTAAGCCTGGTTTGCTGGATTGGCAGTATTATATTTTTTTCTTTTTTTGTTGCTCCCGTGGTTTTTAAAAACCTGGAGCGTGAAAAAGCCGGGGAACTGGTTGGCATTATTTTCCCCCGGTACTATAAGGTCGGTTATGTCTGTGGAATTCTGGTGCTGGGCGTGTTTCTATTGACGGGGCCAGAAACAGTGGGTCTTAAGTGGTGTGCCTGGGGAATCATGGTTTTGGGTACGGTCAGTGCCGGTTTAGGAGTGAACCCTAAAGCGAAAATACTGAAAGAAAAACTGAAATTAATCCCCGAATCTGAAAAGCCTGATTTAGAAGCCCGATTTAAAACACTGCATTCTTTATCTGTCAAGTTGAACGCGGCGGTTCTTTTTGCAGGACTCTGGTTGCTTTGGCTTAGCGCACAGAATTTTACAATATAACAGTCTGCTCAATATATGAATATTTTGGGGATATCAGCGTTTTACCACGACTCGGCGGCATGCCTGGTGCAAGAGGGTAAAATTGTAGCGGCGGCACAAGAGGAACGGTTTTCCCGCAAAAAACACGATGCGTCCTTCCCAAAAAATGCGGTGGACTTTTGCCTGAAGCAAGGAGGTATTCAAACCTCTGATCTGGATTATGTCGGGTTTTATGACAAGCCGTTCATCAAGTTCGAGCGCATTCTGGAAACTTATTTGAGTATCGCCCCCCTGGGCTTGCGTCAATATTTATCGGCGATGCCGGTCTGGCTTAAAGATAAATTATGGACCCGGGCCAATATCCGCAAGGATTTAGGCTATAAGGGGCCGGTTATGTTCACCGAGCATCATGAGTCGCACGCCGCTAGCGCGTTTTTTCCTTCTCCTTTTCCAGAGGCGGCGATACTTACGATGGATGGGGTGGGGGAATGGGCGACCAGTAGCATTGCCTTGGGGAAAGACAATAAAATCGAATTATTGCAAGAACTGCATTTTCCTCATTCCCTCGGTCTACTTTATTCGGCCTTCACGTATTTTCTCGGATTCAAGGTCAACAGTGGCGAGTACAAAGTCATGGGACTCGCCCCCTATGGAGAACCCAAATACGCCGACCTTATTCTGGACCGTCTGATCGATCTAAAAGAAGACGGTTCCTTCAGAATGAAAATGGAGTATTTCGATTACCTGGGTGGTATGACGATGACCAATGACAAGTTTGCTTCCGTGTTTGGTCATCCTGCGCGCAAATCAGAAACTCAGTTGACTCAAAAGGAGATGGATATTGCGGCTTCCCTGCAAGAGGTGACCGAGGTGATCATGCTTAAAATGGCACGTCACATCCGGGAACTTACCGGGATGAAGAATCTCTGTCTTGCCGGAGGGGTGGCCTTAAACTGCGTGGGTAACGGTAAAATTCTTAAGGAAAAAATCTTCGACAATGTTTGGATTCAACCGGCGGCGGGCGATGCGGGGGGGGCTTTGGGTGTGGCACTCAGTATCTGGCACCAGATGTTGGGGAATGAAAGAGTGACCAATGGTAAGGACTCGATGCGGGGAGCTTATCTCGGCCCGAAATTTGAAGACGATGAAATCCAAAAATTTTTAGATGATCAAGATATTCCCTATAAACGTTATGAGGAACATCTGCTGGCCCCGGCACTGGCAGAAGATTTGCAAGCTGGAAAGGTAATTGGGTTATTTCAAGGGGCTATGGAGTTTGGTCCACGCGCGTTAGGAGGCCGTAGCATTATTGGTGATCCGCGAAACCCAAAAATGCAGTCTACGATGAACCTTAAAATAAAGTACCGCGAATCTTTTCGTCCTTTTGCTCCGGCGGTTCTGGCAGAAAAGGTTCAGGAATGGTTTGAAATTGAATCAGCAAGTCCTTATATGCTTTTGGTGGCTGGAGTGCGTGAAGACAAACGTGTCCCAATGACCGAAGAGCAAAAGAAATTGTTTGGAATAGATTTGTTGAA
>JABIXH010000198.1 GCA_018664975.1 Nitrospina sp.
CTTGCCTACAACACAGTAGAGCGATTGCTGAAGGGAGATTTTTTTCACTTCTCAAAAATAGAGGAAATTACCCAGGAAATAGAAAACTTTGACAAAGAGTGGCCGGTGATCGGGCTGGGAACCACCAACTGGTATAAACGTAATGGCGAAGCGATCGTTGAAGGCATTGCTGAAAAGCCCGAGTTTCTCTGGGCCGATCCGGAAAGTATTCCTCCGGGAAAACTGATCAATCTGAATCACGACCACCCTGAGCATGAAGAGAATCTGAAGAGCCCGGTGATCGGTCCGGAAGACGCTCTCCCCCAATTCCCGTTCATGGCTATTGCGTTGTGTGACCCTAAAGAACTAAAAGAGTACACCCTGTCCGCCGGAGAAAATATTCACGAATGGATAGAAAATAAATTTCCTGCTGAAAACCTGGGTCTGGCGGCGATACATATCAGCGGAAAACTGGATGAAGTCAAATCTACCGCCGCCTGCCACATACCTATCGGCGGATTGGATTTGAACGAGGGGTATTCTCTTAAGGACAATTTTAAATTTATTGAATACAAGACAGGAAACTGGAGCATGCAGGGACTATATGGAATCAACCCTACTATTCAGCAGGTCTTGTCCGTACCGGGGCACCCTTTGCATCTACACGGATATGAAGTCAGTAAAAAACAGGGTGGGCATATCAATCAGGCGATTTCCACATCCACAACCCGAATTACAGTCTATCCCATCAAAGACATCAACATCCGCATCAAGGATTTAGATAAAGCCCTTGTACCCGTCAAACCCCTGCAATAGCAAAATTCAACTGAAGTAGTTTTATTTGCAAGCAAATACATCCGCCCTACGACTTTTGTCCCCATATTTATCAAGTGGTTGATTTCCTGTCAGAAGATTTTCTCCCATTCCGATAGGCAACATTCGAAATTCCCCATTTCTGGGGTTAATCAATTTAGATATAGCTTCAGCCCGATGTGTGGACAAATCGAAATTAATGTGCTCTTCGCCGAGACCGCTGGCAAAGCCCAAAATATATACCCTAACTCTATCGGTCTCTTTAAGGGGTCTATTCCTTGGAAAATTTTTTAAGACCTCTCGGACATTTATTGCCAATTTATTTTGACTGGTTTCCATATTTTCATATTTGCCAATAGGGAAATAAAAAGACACGGGTTTGGTCAGTTTATCCGAGCCTTCATTTTGATAAAGGCTCAAATCATCCATTTCACATTTAAGAATTTTTCTAGCAAATTCCGCAACAGTTCTTTCATTGCCTTGTTTATCATCCACCAAAGGAGGGCATGGAGAGATAGCCCCATTTTTAGTTTCCGTGTCTTTAACTAATATAATATTGGACTTGGATATTTGAAGGACAGAACTTTTATCCTTTTTCAAAAAGAAAATAAAATCGGAAGATGAATCCAAGACCCCAAAGGTTGAGATAGGTTTGCTATCCTTGATATACACACATGTGCTTTTAGAACTTTCCGCCGCCGCCCGAGCTTGAGAAATAGCATAAGAAGGTTCAAAATCCATAGTTCGAAAAGTAGCATAAGAAGGCTCAAAAATGAGAAAAAATGAAAGCAGGGGGATAACCAAAACAAGGATAATCAGTGGGTTTGTTATAAAAAAAACACCATTTTTTAATGCAATATTAGTTATTTCAGTCAAATCATTGTTCAGAAGCCCCCCTTTAAGCTTTAATTCTTTTAAATATTCTTCCCAATCCAAAAATTTATTAGGAAAAACAATGGGTAATAAAAACAAAACAACTGCAACTAATGTTATAGGGACAATTATTTTCCACCCCCAAGTGATCCCTGACAAAAGAAAATAAGGCAGGTCCGCGAACGGCACTATATTGAATTTGAAGTAATCAAAGTAATGAATTCTTAGGAAAAATCCCAACATACAAATGGTGGCATACAGAATGGTGCCTGCTAGGGTTAAATGAGTTGTCAGGAAAGCCTGTTGCCCCTTAGAAATCGACTTTATTTTAAACGCTCTATAGGATTTCCTGGCCAACTGTAATTTTTCATTGAGTTTTACTAGCTTATTTGATTCAGCTTTTAATTCGGATTTGATAATATTTACTGCACTCTTATTTTCTTTATATTTTTTTTTAAGATCCTGGTGTTTTAATTTTTCTATCTCTTTAAGATTGCTATCAATTAACTCTATTTGCTTCTGTTGTTCCAGTGTAGTGACCGAGGAAGAAGTACCACTTTTCTCACCTGGAGATCTCTCCTCATGACTTTTATGCGAGCTTTCTTCCTCTAAATCTTTAGAACCCTTCCCCTCTTGTTCGCCGTTAGGTTCTGAGGCTGGATTCTCAGCATTACTTATACCGCCTATATTCATGCCCTGCCGCTCAATAGGCTGGGCTGGTTTATCCTTCATTACTTTTCCATCGCCAATTTCTGCCTTTATGTTTTTCAAGTGACCTTCAATTGTTTCAATCTCGTCAGGAAAATCCTTCAGGCAATCTAAATTTTTGTCTATATTTGGTAATATTTCACTTACAACCCCTTGCATGGTATCCAAGTCATATGCATAACTAGTCAAATCTCTTCCATAAACTAAAAATTCTTCATCCATTTTATCCGCATTTTGTTTTGCATCCAGCGCTTCAAGACCAGTGCTTATAGCATCAAGTTTTAATCTCCATTCTTTTTTATTATTTTTTATGGACTTAATTTCCCCATCTAAATCAACTGCTTCTTTTTGGATATTTATAATTTGATTTTTTATATTATTGGTTTTCTTTTCTAGGCTATCTATACGAGACCCAGTCTTAATGGCCGACGTGATAGCTTCTTGAATCCAATTTTTAAATACGCCTACTCCCGTATCAGCAAGAAAATTTTGAAAAAAGCTCATGACTGTGACCCGATTTGATTGTATTTGCTCATGATTAATTTCTCTTCAACTCTGGACTTACCCAATTTCCTCTTGGGTTACATATAACAATTCCCCGCCTCCAAAAGCGAAACAAGCCCGCACCGGCTCTCAAGTCAAATGTCTTAAAAAAATGTGTGGATCTAAGTTTGTTAATTATTCCCATTTCGAACTATTGTCAATAAAAAATTGGACTATCAAATAATTTCACACAGTGCTTTCCGATTAGCCTCGAACAGGAAACCTACAGTAACTCGTTAAAATCCAACTATATATGAGTAAGCTCCACTCATTAATTTTCTTCCGACTTACTTTCAACTAAACCAAATTTTTGGTCAACCAAAATGGCAAGATATATTTACTTCGGATTATTGAATCTCCTCCCAAAATCGGGCATCAAATTTCTAAACAGATCCCTCGCACCATAGGCTGAGGGAAAGTAACTGGATTACCAACCCTACCCCTGATTTGGAGGTTGATCATGGTTACCAAGCACACACCACACAGGTACGCAAAAGACCAAACCACCCGGACGGAAATATCC
>JABIXH010000107.1 GCA_018664975.1 Nitrospina sp.
ATGTGGAAGCGAAGTGCAGACCCGTACAACCCTGAAAGATCTTCATGTAGAGATCTGTTCTCAGTGTCATCCCTTTTTCACAGGGAAACAGAAGCTCATGGATACTGCGGGTCGCATTGAAAAGTTTAAACGCAAATATGCCAAGGCAATGCCAGCGGATAAGCAAGAAGCAAGCAGTCCTCAATAATCGAAGCCATCTTTTTTCCTTTCCCTGATCCCGCAAGGGTTTTCAAGAAACCTCCATGTTTGATAAGCTGAAATCGGTTGAGAAGCGTTATGACGATCTCAACCAGCTACTCAGTGATCCTAAAATTATTTCCCAGCAGTCCGAATTCCAGAAGTATGCCCGGGAGCAATCCGAGCTGACCCCAATCGTTAAAAAGTTCCAGAGTTGGCAGAAAATCGATCGCCAGTTGGCAGAGAATAAACAAATCCTGAATGAAGAGCAAGATCCAGAGTTGGTCGAAATGGCTCGGGAAGATGTAGCCGAATTGGAATCTCAAAAACAGGAAACAGTGGAGGCCTTAAAACTTCTTTTGCTTCCTAAAGACCCACGTGATGAGCGAAACGTTATCGTGGAGATTCGTGCTGGTACTGGGGGTGAGGAGGCGGCTCTTTTTTCAAATGACTTGTTCCGAATGTATTCGAGGTATGCTGAAGAGAAAAAATGGCAGGTCGATATATTGAGTTCCAACCTGACCGGCAAAGGCGGATTCAAAGAAGTGATTTTCAATATTTCAGGTAGAGGAGTTTATAGCAAACTGAAATATGAAGGAGGTACCCATAGGGTGCAACGGGTTCCTGATACAGAAAGCCAGGGACGTATCCATACTTCGGCGGTGACCGTGGCTGTCATGCCAGAGGTGGAGGATGTAGATATCAAAATTAATCCGGCAGATGTAAAGGTGGATGTCTACCGTTCTTCCGGGCCTGGCGGACAAAGTGTCAATACAACCGATTCGGCTGTCCGCTTAACCTATATACCGACCGGAATGATAGTGACCTGTCAGGACGAAAAATCACAACATAAGAACCGGGAAAAAGCCATGAAGGTTTTAAGAGCCCGGCTGTATGACGAAGAACAAAGAAAGCAACAGGAGTCCATGGCCAGCGATCGCAAGCAACAGGTGGGTTCGGGTGATCGTAGTGAACGCATTCGTACCTATAACTTCCCTCAGGAAAGGGTGACTGACCACAGGATTGGTTTAACCCTGCATAAGCTGTCATTTATGATGGAGGGCGATTTGGATGAGCTTCTTGAAGCGTTAACCCTCCATTTTCAGACACAGGCTCTGAAGGGAGACTAGAAGAGTGCTTCTTGAAGAGACAAAACTCGACCTAAGCCGCGATGGAACCGTTTACTCTTTTCTCAATTGGGCCAGCCAAAAATTTTTGCGAGCAGGGATTACATCTCACCGACTGGATGCGGAAATATTAATAGCAGACGGCCTTAAAATCTCAAGAACTGAGTTGATGACACATCCTGAGCGGATTCTGAATCGAGCCGAAGAGCAGATGCTTTGTTCCCGAATCGAGAGAAGGGTTTTGCGCGAACCGGTTTCTCACATAACGGGTAATCAGGAATTCTGGTCGCTCGATTTTGCAGTTAATGAAAAAGTTCTGACACCTCGACCGGAAACAGAAATTCTGATCGAGCAATGTTTGAAAGCATTGGAGAAAATATCCACTCCTGTTCGAATTTTGGATTTGGGAACGGGATCAGGAGTTCTTTCGATTGTGCTAGCGAAGGAAATCTCTCAATGCCAGATCACGGCACTTGAAAATTCGGCATTAGAGATAGCCCGAAAAAATGCCCTGCACCATGCTGTGACAGATCAAATATGCTTTGTATCCGGCGATTTTATGCAGATAGACTGGCAAGGGCCTTATCACCTTATCGTCTCAAACCCTCCCTATATCGCATCTGAAAACCTGTTAACGTGCATGCCGGAAGTACGGCAATATGAACCGCCTCAAGCTTTGGATGGAGGGGAAGATGGGTTGGACTATTACCGCTATATCGTACCCATGGCATGGGAACAACTTGAGAAAAATGGTTGGCTGGTTTTGGAAATCGGGCACAACCAGGCTTCGGCGGTGGTTGAAATATTTGAAGACTGTTCGCGCTATCAGGATCTTCAAGTGGTTCAGGATTATTCTGGTTATGACAGGGTGGTATTAGCAAGGACTATGAATGGATAAGATTGTTATAGAGGGCGGTCGGCCTTTAGAAGGCACCGTCAAGATGAGCGGAGCCAAGAATGCGGTTCTTCCCGTTTTGGCCGCTACACTCCTGACCCGGGGACGAAATATAATCGAAGGGGTTCCAAAAGTTCGCGATGTGGCAACTATGATTCAGCTACTCAAGGATCTGGGGGCAGAAGTAGAAAGTTATCGCAACGAAAAAATTGTTTTGGATACGTCCCAAGCCAACAATCCTGAAGCACCTTATGATCTGGTTTCTACCATGCGGGCTTCCTGCCTGGTTTTGGGACCATTACTAGCCAAGTTAGGCCGAGCCAGGGTATCTTTGCCGGGTGGGTGCGCTATTGGAGCACGACCTATAGATCTTCACATTAAAGGACTGGAAGCAATGGGGGCGAAGGTTTGGCTGGAGCAGGGTTATGTGCATGGAACGGCTGATAGCCTTAAGGGGATCCAGTTCTATTTTGATACGGTGTCGGTGACGGGTACAGCCAACCTGATGATGGCGGCATCTCTCGCTGAGGGCGAAACGATTCTGGAAAATTCGGCGAAGGAACCCGAGGTTGTATTTCTAGCGGATATTTTGAACAAGGCCGGAGCAAAAATTAAAGGCCAGGGCACCGATATGATTACCATTCAAGGAGTTTCCTCCTTGAAGCCGATTGAGTGCCATATTTTTCCTGACCGTATTGAAACGGGAACATATATGATTGCGGCGGCCATCACTCAAGGAGACGTCCTGATTGAGAACTGTATTCCACAGCATGTGGAGCCCATTACCCTGAAACTTCAGGAGGCTCAGGTTGATGTGGAAACGGACAACTCCTCAATGCGAATCAGAGGAAAGCGTCCCTTACTCGCTGTCAACGCCAGAACTCATCCTTACCCGGGTTTCCCCACTGATATACAGGCCCAGTTCATGGCGTTAATGACTTTGGCGCATGGACAGAGTATTATTATGGAGACCGTATTTGAGAATCGGTTTATGCATGTTGCGGAATTAAAAAGAATGGGAGCTGACATCACGTTGGATGGGCACACAGCGGTCATCAATGGAGTCAAAAGCCTTTCGGGTGCCCCCTTGATGGCCACAGACCTTCGGGCCAGTGCATCACTCGTTCTAGCGGCCTTGGCGACAAAAGGCCAATCCGTAATTTCACGTGTTTATCATATTGATCGCGGATATGTGAGCATGGAGAAAAAGCTGTCCAGCCTGGGTGCCCGAATACAAAGAGTTAAGTAAGCCCTTCCCGCCAAATGTGGAGCTGTGGCATTCCTGGCTTTCACCCCTTCGAGGCATGAAAGCAATAAAATACATGCCTCGAATAGGTATAACACTCATAGGCTGACAAAGAGTAGTCTCGACTTGACGGGCCTTGCCAGTTTTCTCCCAAAGGTATGGGCTGGTGGTATTATCAACCTTCAATGACTTGGGTTATGGATACAACGCGTCCCCTTCACAGTCAGGAAATCCACAGTTTTTTATTATGGATGCCTAATTGGATAGGCGATGTAGTGTTGACGCTCCCGGTAATACAATCCCTGCGTCGTGCTTACCCGGTGGCCCGTATTTCTGTTGTTGTAAAATCCCCTTCCGATGAATTACTTTTGGGTCACCCAGCCATCAATACCGTTTTAACGTTACCATCCGACTCGGAAAATGGATTTTGGCAAAGAGTAAAGTTTGCCAGGAATTTGAAAAAGCTTAACTTTGATGTTGGGGTAGTATTTCCCAACTCATTTGGGTCAGCGTTTTTATTAAGTTTGACAGGAGTAAAATACCGGCTGGGTTATAACACCGAGGGAAGAGATATTTTGCTTACCCATCCAGTTACAACCACATCCCATTTGAAAAAAGCGCAATATCGTGTTGAATATTTTTTTAAAATCCTATCCTCTCTCAAGCTGGATACACCTGACCGTGATTTTGCACAACTCATTTCGCAGGAAGGGGACACCCCAATTCGAGATGTTCTATTAGACTTGGGTATGGATGAAGATGAAGAATTTCTAATTCTACACCCAGGGACCTCAAAAACGGAACGAGGTTGGCATGCCGAGAGGTTTGGATTTTTGTGCCAGAAGCTAATTAAAGAAGATGGGAAGAGACTGATTTTATTGGGAACAGAAAAGGAAGCGGAATTGCTGGGTCGGATCAAGAAATCCGGCCAATCAGAAATGATCAAAATCATTCCGCCGGTTAATTTGAGAGTGTTAGCGGGTCTTTTAAGAAAAAGTCGATTGTTCATAGGCAATGACAGTGGGATGATGCATTTGGCCGCAATGGTAGGGGTACCGGTTTTGGGCATTTTTGGGCCAGGGAGTCCCGGGACAAGCGGACCTTATATTGAAATACAAAAACAGGAAATGGTGACAAAGAATTTTGATTGCTCTCCCTGTAAACAGAAATTTTTTAAAGAATGCAATCCTTCTCCTCTTTACAAGCCTTATTGTCTTGAGGACATTACGGTGAAAGATGTCCATGATGCAGTGCGCCGATTGCTGGGTCGGTTTTAAATTGAACCCCTGAGTAATAAAGTAATTATTTATTCTGATTTTTAATTAGGCGGGGTCTTTGGGGTGGCAGGCCATAGTAATCGCGTATTAATTCTTCCTCTATCTTTGTTATATTTTTTAAATCAGCGGGAATGGGGGCCTCTATCATGGATTCCTTTCTCCACTTGGTTTTTACTTTCCCCAAATCTTCTACTTCCCAGATTTCAACAGGTAAGACCACAGTTTTTCCTCCTAACTGAAGAAAGCCTCCCAGGTTTATGACCAGGTAGTAGCAATGATAGGTTTCGCTATCGACTAAAATTGCATTGATTCTGGCAATGGACTCGTTAAATTTGTCATACAGATAGAATCCAATCACGCGGTCCATTTTTCTCAAGTCAAAGATATTTTCTTCGATATGGGTTAGGGGTTTCATGTTCAAGCCATTATTTTTTATTGTTAAAATTATATCAAATTAGGGGAAATGTGATGGGTGTAAACATGTTTTGTGAGTTTTCCCAAATGTTATAAAATAAAAGTATGAAGATATGCCCAAGTTGTGATGACAATTTTCCTGATACGCACTCCCTTTGCCCCAATTGCAAAGTAGAGTTAGTTTCTTCAATGGAACAAAAGGATATCCCTGATCTGGCAGTACTTTGTACGGTTTTAAACGAAGCCAAGGCCTATATCATGCGGGGTTTTCTGGAAAGTGAAGGCATTCCCTGCCAGTTGGAAAACATATCTTTTCATGCAGAACCTGCACCGGTTGCAGATCTCATGAAGGTTCGGCTTTGGACACTCAAAGCAGATGCAGAGAGAGCGCGTCAATTATTGGAGGAACGTGAATCTATTCAGATTTGTTCTGTTTGCGAAACAGAAGTGGCTGAGCAGGATGAAGTTTGTATGCATTGTGGGGAACGTCTGGAGGAGCATTGAGCGGGTAAAAAATTAATCTGTAAACCTAAACTTAATTATATACCAGATGGCGGCAAAACCGTCTTTCCACGTAATTTTTTTCCCCTCTGAATAATCCCTGCCGTTGTACGATATGGGGACTTCATAGATTCGAAATCTATTCTTTGCAACCTTGGCGGTGAATTCGGGCTCAAAGCCAAAACGATTGCACTTGAAAGTCAGAGATTCGTTCACTTTTTTTGTAAAAACCTTGTACCCGGTTTCCATGTCAGTCAGGTTCAGATTGGTGAACATGTTTGACAGCATTGTAAGAAACTTGTTTCCCAGAGTATGCCAAAATAACAATACCCGATGAGTACCTCCCTGAAACCGGGAACCATAAACTACATCGGCCCTCCCGTCTAGAATGGGTTCCAGTAATATTCCGTAATCAATGGGATTATATTCAAGGTCAGCATCTTGAATGATGATGATTTCTCCTCGGGTCTTGGAAAATCCAGTTTGCAAGGCGGCACCTTTACCTTTGTTTCGATCATGGTAGACGACTTGAAAATTTTCCTTGCTTTCATATTCTTTTAAAACATCCCGTGTCCCATCTGTGGAAAAATCATCGATAAGGATGATTTCTTTTTCATAGTCCACAGCTTCGACTTTGGAAATCAGAGTGCGTAGCGTGTCCCGTTCGTTGTAAACCGGGATGACAATAGAAAGTTTAACCAAGTTATTTTCTAGAAAAGGGTGTAAATAAACGGAGCAACGGCACTACCTTCTGTCAGTACGATAAGCAGGCTCATCAGCAACATAATGAAGACAATGGGACCCAACCACCATTTCTTCCGGGTTTTTAGAAAATCCCAGAATTCTGCTATTAAGGTAATTTTGCTGTCTGGCCCAGATGGGTTGCTCATTAGGAAATTTCTAATTTATTGATACTTAGTAGATTTTAAAACAAGAATTGGCAAAAGTCTAAAATATTTTATCGGAAATAAACGAATAATTCTTAACAAACTTTGGAATATTTTAATTGCAATTGCATTTGTCTAGATAAAAGATTTCCGGTTATTCCGGTAAAAATCCCAGTAATCAGGGCTAATGAGAAAAAAAAGGGGAGCAGGATGAAGAAGGATGTTTGTTTTATAAGGAACAAATATACGCATACTGCGGTTACAAAAGTATGGGTATAAGCCCCACAAACACTGACGCCAATGAGGCTGAATGGCCCTTTTCCTCTGTTGTAAATCCAGCACATTATTGTGGTGCTGGCCACGCCCCCCGCCAAACTGAGAAAAAATGTAGGACCCAAAAATGTTCCTCCAAGGATGGAACCCAAAATGACTCTAACAAGAGTCACAATAAAGGCTTCTTGGGTTCCTAGATAGATCAGAGCCATCAGGGTCATTAGGTTAGCCAGGCCAAGCTTGATCCATGGAGTTGGCAAGGGGAGCATAGCCTCAAGACGATGCAATATTACTCCCATTGCCACCATTAAAGCCATGATGACTATTCTATTATTTTGCGCAATATTATTGGTGTTTGGAGATGACATCCCAGACTTTATTTTCCGTTGGAGAAGCTGTAATTACCTTTGTGGAGGGTCACGTTTATTTGATCGCCAAACTTGAATTCACCCGTCAGTATTTTCATAGAGATCGGGTTTTCGATCTCACTTTCGATTAAACGCTTTAAGGGTCGGGCACCATAAACTTCACTGTAACCTTCCTCTGCAAGTTTATCGATGGCTTTAGGTTTCACGCTAAGTGACAGATTTTTATCCTTAAGGCGTTTATTGAGATTTTGAATCATCAAATCGGCAATCGCGCGAATATTTTCCTTTGTTAAAGCATGAAAGACAATTAAATCATCGAGGCGGTTGAGGAATTCGGGTTTAAAGAGTTTTTTGGCCTCGCTGATAACCATGCCTTTTATGACATTATATTGCTTGCTGACTTCAGTTTTTCCAAAGCCGATTCCTTTATTAGACTCTGAAATATTTTTAGATCCGATGTTTGATGTACCAATGATGATGGCATTTTTAAAGCTGGTAACGCGACCATGTGCGTCTGTCAGTCTCCCGTCATCCAGTAGTTGGAGAAGGATATTGAATACGTCAGGATGGGCTTTTTCTAATTCATCCAGAAGGACAACAGAGTAAGGGTGTCTGCGGACTTTTTCAGTCAGTTGACCTCCTTCATCGTACCCGACATACCCTGGCGGGGACCCTATGATCTTGGAGACCGAATGCTTTTCCATGTATTCAGACATGTCGAGCCGGATCAGTCTGTTTTCATCATCGAGAAGAAATTCCGCTAGGGCTTTTGCCAGTTCCGTTTTTCCCACACCTGTAGGACCGAGTAAGAGGAAGGATCCAATCGGTTTATCTTTTTCCTTAAGGCCGGCGCGGTTTCTCCGAATAGCATTGCTGACAGCTATGATGGCGTTATCCTGTCCAATAATCCTTTTATGTAAATTGGACTCCATATGGGTCAGTTTGTCCTGCTCGGTTTCCTGAATTTTATTTACAGGAATTCCCGTCCACTCTGCTACTACATTTGCAATGTCTTCAGCTGTTACATTGTTATCAATAGTCGTGAGAGTTTGTTTCCAGTCGCCGCGCTCTTTTTCAAGTTTTTCGTCAATGGTGAGGATTTCTTGCTGAAGGACTGCCACCGCTTGAAAATTTTGCTGTTCAAATTCTTCTTTTTGCTTGAGGTTTAATCGGTTTTTTTCGTTTTCCAATTCTCTGATATGCGTGGGGACATTGATAAGGGTCAGGTGTTTCTGGGCTCCGGCTTCATCTAATAAATCCACAGCTTTGTCGGGCAAAGCCCGGTCTGATATATGTTTTTCAGAAAGTTTTGCGGCGGTGATCAGGGCCTCATCCTTGAACAGGATTGAATGGTGTTTTTCATAGCGTGATTTAAGTCCATCAAGAATCTTAATGGTGCCTTCAATTGAAGGCTCCTGAACCAAAATGGGTTGGAACCTTCTTGAAAGAGCCTTGTCTTCTTCAATATGTTTTTTATATTCATCCAGAGTGGTAGCTCCGATACACTGAAGTTGTCCTTTGGAAAGAGCGGCCTTGAGCATATTGGAGGCATCTACGCCTCCTGCCCCTGCTCCCGCACTGACAATGGTATGCAACTCATCTATAAAGAGAATGATGTTTCCCTGGGCCGCAATAATTTCATCCTTCACGGCTTTCATGCGCTCTTCGAACTCCCCGCGCATTTTTGCACCGGCGATGAGTTCTGACATTTCTAAAACTTTAACTTTTTTGCCGAGCAGGGTATCGGGTACTTCGGCGTTGACGATCCTTTGAGCCAGGCGTTCTACGATGACGGTTTTTCCTACTCCCGGTTCCCCGATGATTACGGGGTTATTTTTTCTTCTACGGGAAAGAATCTGAATGATACGGTTGATTTCTTTCTCTCTCCCGATGACAGGGTCCAAGGCCCCTTTGCGGGCCAAATCGGTAAGGTCAGTTGTGAATTGCTCAAGGATGTCGGATTTACCTTCTGTTCCTTTTTCATTGATGGTTCGCCCGCCGCGCAGGGACTCAATTTCGCTTTTAACCTTTTCGTAAGTCACACCCATTTCTTCAAGCAGGATAGGTATTTTTCCCAAACTCTTTTCAAAGAGCGCAAGGAATAAGGCTTCGAGTCCTATGAATTTATCACCCAGTAATTTTGCTTGCTCCTGAGCGGTTTTGAATAAAACCTCCGTTTCTTTAGGAACCTGAATATGCCCCACGGCAGTACCCTTAAACTTTGGCTGATCTCTTTGCAGGGAATATATTCGCTCCATAATTTTTTGGGAAATTTCCAGGTCATGCGGGTAAGCGGTTTCAAGAATCTCAACGATCATGGAATCTTCTTGCGCTAGCAAACCGAGCAAAATGAAATCGGGGGTCAACATATCTTGATTCAGGTTGATCATTTCCATAGAACCTACATTGAGAGCTTCGATCACCTTATCTGTAAAATTTCGAATATGCTGTTGAAGCATGAGTCAGGCCTCGGGGTTGTCTGGGTTTAATAAAGTCTGGGTGTGAAGTCGAACAGATTCGCTCAATGCTTCATAATCGTAACCCCCTTCTAGCATAGAAAGTAACCGTCCATCGCAAACCTCTTTGGCTATCTCCATCATCAATTCGGTCATTTTCCCAAAGCAACCAGTGGTCAATTGGATTTGGGCCAGGGGATCATTTTGATGCGCGTCAAAGCCAGCGGAAATAATTATCAGATCGGGTTTATAGCGTTGAACAGTTGGGATTAACTTGTTTTCAATGGCGGAAATATAGTCTTCATCATCTGAATAGGCGTCCATAGGAAGATTTAATGTTGTGCCGAGTCCATCCCCGGTTCCGGTCTCTTCTCCTGCACCTGTACCTGGATAAAAAGGATACTGATGTGTACTGCTGTAATAAATGGAGGGATCGTTATAAAACGAGTGCTGTGTACCGTTGCCATGATGAACATCCCAATCAAATATGAAAATTTTGCTTAACCCTTTCGCTTTTTGCGCGTATCGGGCGGCTATTCCAACATTGTTAAACAGGCAGAATCCCATTGCCCGGTCCTGTTCTGCATGATGGCCCGGTGGACGTACCGCGCAAAAGGCGTTATGAATACTGCCTTCGATCAGTTGATCAATGGCATTTATTCCTGCTCCAGCACTCAAAAGTGCCGCATCGTAGGAGTCTGTTGAGATAACGGTGTCGGCATCTAAATTGCGCACCTCGTCAGCGCAACTCTGCTTTACGCTTGCCACATAACCTGCATCATGCACCATACTTATTTCTTCGGCAGTGGCCTTGCGGGGTTGTATTGGAATTAGGTTGTTGTAAAATTCAGAGGACTCCAGCCGATTTTGAATGGCTGTTAATCGACCAGGATTTTCGGGATGAGGTTCAGTATCATGCTTAAGATAAAATGGATCTGATGCGTAACCCGTTTTATTCATTTTAAAAGTTATCCCGTAGCAAATATTTGGATAGAGTTGCTCTTGATAAATATATCAAGGGCCCGATGATTTTGGCGCCATCTTCTTTGCCGGAAAAGGTTTTACTGATTATTTTCGAGGATAACAAAATCCTTGGGTCGAATCAACTTCCTTAAGTTTATGAACTCAAAAGAAAAAAAAGAGAAGTTGGCATGTATTAAATCTTTTGCCGAAAGCCTGGGATTTGATGGATTCGGGGTAGCACGTCCTGAGTTAGGTCCTGCCGGTGAAAGGTTTGGGAAATGGTTGAGCGATGACTATGACGGGGAGATGTCCTATTTGCGGCGTGGTGAGGAGAAGCGTAAGAATCCTAACCTCGTGCTGGAGGGAGTGGAAAGTATCCTATGCTTTAGTACCAACTACTTTGCAATGGCAAAAGATATGAGTTATCTCGATCATCGTGAAATTGGAGATGTTTCCATATATGCTTTGAATAAGGACTATCATGATGTGATCACACCTCGCTTGAAGAGGGTGGAAGCAAAAATTCAGGAGAAATTTGAGGGGTGCAGAACCCGGGTATATGTGGATACAGGCCCTCTCCTTGAAAAACCTTTGGCTCAACAAGCGGGTCTGGGTTGGATTGGCAAGCATACTAATCTGCTTACTGCAGGTAAAGGGTCCTGGTATTTCCTGTCTGAAATTCTTACCGATTTATCCTTTCCTCCATCTGCACCCGCTGAAGACCATTGTGGAACCTGTCGGAGTTGTATAGATATTTGCCCGACAAAAGCCATTATTGCTCCTTATGTTCTGGATTCGAGGCGATGTATTTCCTATCTTAATATTGAGTTGAAAGGGGTCATACCCGTTGAGTATAGAAAGGCAATTGGAAACAGAATTTATGGTTGCGATGATTGCCAGATAGTTTGCCCGTGGAATTCCTATGCTGTCAAAACTGATGACCCGGACTTTGAGAAGAAACAGGATACCCTCAAGCTGATTGACTTGATTCAGATCGATGGAGAAACGTTTCGTCAGAGATTCAAGGGGAGCCCGATTAATCGGATAAAGCGAAGAGGTTTACTTAGAAATGTTGCGATTGCCCTGGGTAATTCTGGCAATCCGCAAGCTATACCTCCTCTCATTAAGGTGCTGGATGATGAGGAACCCTTGATCCGCGCACATGCAGTATGGGCTCTGGGCGAACTTTCTGGACCCAATATAGTCTCTATAATTCAAGAAAAATTAGGTAACGAACAGGATGATAATGTCCTGGAAGAGTTAGAACGGGTAGTGGCCCGATTTGCTTAGAGGACGCAGGGATATTTAAACCTTTTTTAATTGCAGTTTGATACTTTCAATTATGGAACAATCTCAGTCTCGACCCATTCTTATTTTATCCGGACTTTTTCTGATTGCTTTGGCCGTTCGCGGTATTTATTTTTTTGAGCTTTCCCACCTGCCTTATTTCGATATTATTCTTCCTGTTTATGATCATTTTAATTTTGACCAAGGGGCGTTGAGTTTTGCCGCCGGTGACCTGTTAGCCAGATCGCCTAATAATAGCTATTCCCCTCTATACAAATATTTTCTGGGAAGTATTTATTTTATATTTGGCAGAAATTTTTATGCAGTATACGCCATTCAATTTACGCTGGGCGCACTGGGTTCAGTATTACTATTTTTAATAGGGAAAAGGTTATTTGATATCAGGGTAGGTCTTTTGACCTTTGTTGGCTTTTCCCTGTATTCCACAGAAATTATTTATGAAGGAATTATTCTTCGTGCGGCCTTCATCACCTTTCTTGCAATTTTATCGTTCTATGCGTTAATCCGCCTGCGTGACACTCCTACTCCGTTAATGTTGATAGGTTGTGCTCTGATTTTATCCCTGTTTTTTCAATCGCGTCCAAATACCTTTTTGTGTCTGCCTTTTGTCATTTTTTATATTCATAAATTTGTCTTTAAGGACTGGAGGCCGGAGGAAAGGATAAGAGGCTGGGGTATTTTTTTGATGCCATTATTTCTTTCGTTCATTCCTCTACTGGTTCAGTGTTATCTCGTTCACGACAAGTTTGTGTTTTTTGATTCCAGTGGACCCGGAGCTTTTTTAGCAGGAAACTTTATTGACTATCCTGGTGTTGGGTTTGATTCCAATCTTTTGAAACATTTTCAGAAGCAACACCAAATGGAAGGACTGTCTCCCCTGTCTTTTATTTTCCAGCAGGTCATGAACGATCCTGTCGGATTTTTAAAAATGATATGGAGAAAGCTGTTTTTTTATTTTAATGACCTAGAAGGGGCGTCCAATCTTTCCATATACCTTTATTTGGAAAATTCGAAGATATTACCTTTTTTTATCAGCCATTTTTCCGTGTTCTCTGCTTTAGGGATTATGGGGATTGTGCTGTCAATCCAGGCCAGGGAAAGGGTTTTTCTCCTGTATGCTTATCTGGCAAGTTTGATTCTATCGGTAGTTCTTTTCCATGTTGTCTCCCGTTTTCGAATTCCCTCTGCTCCGTTTTTAATCCTTTTTTCTGCCTATGCAGTGGGTAGGGTCTGCACCTGGTGGGGTCGTAGACAATTTAAGCCCACCATATTATTTACTCTGGTTTTTCTAATTTTGTTTTATGGTTTGCGGGCTCCTGAAGGGCATGTAAAGATTCGTTATGTGGATTATTGCAATTGGAGTTATGCCTACATGCTGGAAGAAAAGTGGTTTGATGTGGACAAGGCGGAGACTTATGGAATTAAATGCCTTGAATCTGAACGAAAAGGAAACGCTGATTGGGGGGTGGTCAATGCAACGTTAGCTTCTATCTATAAACTATATGGTTCTTATTTAATCAAGCAGAAGGACGAATTAGCAGACAAGGTTTTGAAGAATGCTTTCACCATTGACCCATTTGATTCTGAATTATACCGGATGTATTCTGATTTCCAAGCAGGGCGAAACAAAACCGATTCGGCCATTCGCCATCTTCATATCAGCCATGTTGCAGACAAAATAGATGCAACACCGATAAAAACTCTTGTCCAACTTTATTATAAAAACAAAAGTGATCCGGGCAGGTTGTTGGTGGCGTTGAGGGTGGTGCTTCCTATGGAAAAGGATTCGGGTATCCTTCAACAAGTAAAGAATGAAATTCATCGGCTTGAAGGTTTGCTTGCCAGTAAAAATCAATGGGTAAAATCTTCTACTGAAAGAGCCCGAAAACATTTTTCTAATGGTGCATGGTCCAAGGCCTTGAAAGAGTATGAAAAATTGAATGCTTATAACGCTTCGGATACTCGTCTCCTCATTGAGCAGGGAGTGGTATATGAGAATTTGAAAGAGGAAGAGAAAGCATTAAATTCCTTTTATGATGCTTTATTGATCAAAGGGAATAACCCGACATTGAATAAAAGTCTGGGGAATTATTACTTATCTGTGGGAGATCTGGTGTTGGCAGTACTTCACTGGAGGAGATACCTGGAAACCTCACCTCAAGAAGGTGAATATTCTGTGATTAAGAAAAGGTACCAGTTTTTTTCCCGGCAATTAAAAATGAAGGATATGGAGAAGCAGATTTTTGGCCTTTCAGAGGTGCAAACCCGCGAGCTTTATAAAGTTTATAAGAATATGAATGTTGAATTGGGCTCGTAAGGCAATTTTGTGCCCGACAACCAAAACAAACCGTTGATCCTGAACAGGTTCCCGTCCTA
>JABIXH010000071.1 GCA_018664975.1 Nitrospina sp.
ATGTCTTGTTTGGTCATGCTCCCTCCTCCAAAAACAAACTAATGATATTTTTATAAATTAAATTGGCCAAAAATTTGAAAATTAATATTTCACACCGCGATTAAATTCCCCAGAGTTTCATATGAATTCATATCAATGCACTACAGGGAACCACCTCGGTAGAAAAACAACTTATTTATTTATCGATGCACATACCTTATCACTTAAATCAAAAATATCAATAGTTTATTCAAGAATTTAACATGATTATCCAGGCCTTAGAAAATTCCTATATTCCTGCTTGACAAGGTTTTAGAACCAGCAGGAAATAGAGGATCAGATAACCCTTTTTTTAAAAAGGTTTATAAACGGGGCGAATTTATGGACTTATGCGGGAAAGAAAAAGGGGGGAAATAATTATTTTTGTGGCGGAAGAAGATTTTTTGTTTGCACGATACGATAAACTTGGTCGCCAGGTTTAATCAGGCTAAGTTTTTCTCGCGCAATTTTTTCAATTTCATATGGATCTGACTTCAAAGCTTTAACTTCAAGTCGAAGTTTATTATTTTTGGCCTGCAAAACTTCATTTTCCTGTTTCATTTTAATCTGCTTTTGTTCGGAATAGTAAGCGTTCAAAATACCATTCTCATGAAAGACTGCCATCAAGAGCAAAAGCATAAAAAAACCCAGACTCAATAATAAAATTTTTTGCTGTCGGGTACTCTCAGTCATGAATCTTAGTAAGTATTAAATGGATTAAATTTCCAACTTGCTTTCAATCAGAACAAGTTATAAAAAACCTCTTTCCCTCGGTATACTGCTGTATCACCCAGGATTTCCTCAATGCGCAAGAGCTGATTATATTTTGCAGTACGATCCGTTCTGCACAAAGACCCCGTTTTAATCTGACCCGCATTTACGGCCACAGAAATATCTGCAATACTTGTGTCTTCCGTTTCACCAGAACGGTGAGATATAACAGCCGTATATCCAGCCCTTTTAGCCATTTCTACCGCATCCAGCGTTTCTGTTAGGGTACCAATTTGATTAACTTTAATCAGGATGGAATTTGCCACCCCACCCTGAATTCCCTTAGCCAGAATTTCCGTATTCGTAACAAACAGGTCATCACCGACAATTTGAACAGAATCACCGATTTTGTCGGTCATTTTTTTCCAGCCTGCCCAGTCATTTTCCGCAAGGCCGTCTTCAATACTGATTATGGGATATTTACCTGCCAAACCGGCCAGAAAATCAACCATCTCATCAGAGGACCATTTGCTGTTGCCTTGAGCAGATAGAGAGTATTTTTTATTAGAATATAATTCACTGGCGGCAACATCCAGGGCAATTAGAAAATCCTTTCCGATTTTATATCCGGCACTTTTTACCGCCTTAATCAAAATCTCAACAGCCTGTTCATTCGATTGCAGATCTGGGGCAAACCCGCCTTCATCTCCAACGGCGGTATTAAATCCTCCCTTTTTCAGGACCCCCTTTAAATGATGAAATACCTCTACCCCCATCCTTAAAGCGGTTGAAAAAGAATTTGCCCCAACCGGGACTATCATAAACTCCTGGATATCGACATTATTGTCTGCGTGCGCTCCCCCGTTCAGCACATTCATCATGGGAACAGGAAGCTCCTTGGCATTAGTGCCCCCTATATACTGAAACAAAGGTAGATCAAGGTCACTTGCCGCCGCTTGCGCTACAGCTAATGAAACCCCAAGTATGGCGTTTGCACCCAACTTGCTCTTATTGGCAGTCCCATCCATTTCTATCATCAGCCGGTCGATTAAGACCTGCTCTGTAACTTCAATTCCAACTATTTCTGGAGCAATTTTACTATTCACATTTTTTATGGCTTTGGTAACACCTTTCCCCTGATAAATCTTTTTATCTCCATCACGAAGCTCTACCGCCTCTCTTGATCCCGTTGATGCCCCGGAAGGAACAGCCGCCCTGCCCATAGCCCCACTTTCCAAGGTCACATCCACTTCCAGCGTAGGATTTCCCCTTGAATCCAAAATTTGTCTACTCTGCACCCCTATGATTTCGCTCATAATTTCACCGTTATCCACGAGCCGCAGTTAATGCTCTGCGGCTAGCTTCTATAGTTAGGTTGATATCCTCATCCGCATGAACCGCAGACATGAAACCGGCCTCAAATTGAGAGGGCGCAATATAGACTCCCTCCTCCAATAATCCATTAAAATATCGTTTAAAGAAATCCGTGTCACAGGTTTTGACCGTTTCAAAATCAACAATATCCTGATCGGTAAAAAACATGGAGAACATCGAACCCACACGAGTAAACTGAGCCTGAATACCCAGATCCATGACATTTTGTTTTAAACCCTCGCAGAGTTTTACCGACTTTTGCTCCAGAGCTTGATAAGTTCCATCTTGTGAAAGCAGGTCAAGCATTTCATTTCCAGCCGCCATAGCCAAGGGGTTGCCCGACAAGGTGCCTGCTTGATAGATCGAGCCAATGGGAGAAATATGATCCATGACATCCCGCGATCCACCGTATGCACCCACCGGCAGGCCTCCTCCAATAATTTTTCCCAAACAGGTAATATCAGGACTCACGCCATATAATTTTTGTGCACCTCCTAGTGAGACCCGGAACCCGGTAATGACTTCATCAAAAATCAGCAATGCACCCGCCTTTTGGGTCACCTCACGCAAAGCCTCAAGAAAACCAGGCTTTGGCGGGACGACACCCATATTTCCGCCAATGGGTTCAACTATCACAGCCGCAATATCTTTACCTTCTTTGTCAAATAGTTCACGAACCTGTTCGATATCATTATAGGGGAGATTAAGGGTTTTCTCTGCCAGACTGGAAACGATTCCAGGACAATCAGGAATTCCCAAGGATACCAAGCCAGAGCCTGCCTTAACCAAAAGGCTGTCACTGTGACCGTGGTAGCATCCCTCAAATTTAACGATCTTATCGCGCCCAGTAATTCCCCGGGCCAACCGTAAAGCACTCATTACAGCTTCGGTACCAGAATTCACCATCCGTACAATTTCAATAGAAGGCACTGCATGGACCACTTTTTCTGCCAACTGGATTTCCAGCTCCGTAGAGGCTCCATAACTGGTACCCAACTGGGCTTGACGGGTTATAGCGGACACAATTTGAGGGTGGGCATGGCCAAAAATGAGAGGTCCCCAAGACCCCACATAATCGACAAACTCGTTGCCATCGGCATCCGTTATATGTGATCCCTTGGCGCTTTTAATAAACAAAGGGTCTCCGCCTACAGCATTAAAAGCCCTGACAGGACTATTCACTCCTCCCGGCATTACTTTCTGGGCTTTAGAAAAAAGGTGACTCGAATTATTTCTATTCATGAATATTAACCAAATAAAATTGAAAGTTCATCTTTCAGGGATTGCGGGATTTTTTCGGGGTCGGTAACCACGGCAAATTTATTAGCTTCACAACAGGTGCAGGGTTGAATACTCCCTATCAGGGGTATTAATTCTTTAATGACCTTCTGCGCCTGCTCCACATTTTTATGCATAATTTCTAACACAGCTTCCAGAGTAACGGGTTCTTCTTCTATATGCCAACAATCAAAATCTGTAACCAAAGCCAGGGTTGAATAGCAAAGGCCTGCTTCCCGGGCCAGTTTAGCCTCGGTTACATTAGTCATTCCGATGACATCCACATCCCATTGCCGGTATAGGTTCGATTCTGCTCGGGTCGAAAACTGCGGACCTTCAATGCAAATATAGGTTCCTCCTTCATGAACCTGAGCGCCTGCATTTTGAGCGGCCTGGAAAAGAGACTTTGAAGTGGAAAGACAGACTGGGTCGGCCAAACTGACATGGCCCACCATTCCCTGAGTAAAAAAAGTGCTGATACGCCGATGTGTTCTATCAATAAATTGATGGGGCACTACAAAATGACCAGGGGGAACATTTTCTTTCATACCTCCTACAGCACTTACTGAAATAATCCGTTCAACCCCAATCTTTTTCATCGCAAAAATATTGGCCCGAAAATTTATTTCTGAGGGAGGAATAACATGTCCCACACCATGTCGAGGAAGAAAAGCTATTCTAACCCCTTCCAATTTTCCGATCATTATGCTGTCCGAAGGTGAACCAAAAGGGGTATCCACTGTAATCTTTTCGATCACATCAAGACCCTGCATCTGGTATAAACCGCTCCCACCTATCACACCCAGCAAATTATCCGCCATGAAAATTTACTCCATTAAAATTTTAAAGGGGTTAGTTCAAAAACTATTAAAAAAAGGTATGTACATGCAATTAGGCCCATTCGTTGAAGGAATGAAACCCAATTCTCACTACTCATAAGAAAAGGTTATGGGGATTGGTACCGATGTGTCAAACCCGGCTAGGCCGAGTCTTCTTTTTTTCTTTGTACCTCACTCAATAAAAACTTCAATTCATTTATCTGTTCACCCGCTTTGCCGATTACCGACTCTTCCTGCTGTAGGTTTTGAACTTTAACATTCACATCCTCCGCCAACAGGTTCAATGAACTCAAACGCTTTTCTACCTCTCCCAGCATATTGATCTTACTGTTCAATAAATCAATTTTGGAATCAGCGTCTTCCGTAATATTGGTCAACTTTTCAATATTCAGATTAATTTTATCAAGATTATCTCTTTCTTTATCAATTCTCGCTTTTTCAGTATTTGTGCGTTTAATAACCACTTCGAGTTCACCTAGAGCCTGCTGAGTGCGTTTAACTTCTTCTTCACTTTCAGAGACAAGGTTTATGCGATTTTCTGTTCTCTCAAGCATGTTATTAAGTTGATCCATTTTCTTTTCGACATTCAGCATAAACTCCTGCTTTTCATCCAGGGCTTCTTGTCTGCTACGTAAATCCTTCATCAGAGTATCAAGTTCCTGAAGCTTTGAATCGGTCTTTACCACCTGGGCCGTGTCCCGGTTCAACTGATCCATTTTCTCTTCAAAATTGGTAGTAATTTGGCCAAGTTCATCACGCACCTGATCAATTTGGGATATTTCATCTTTAGCTTCCTGAACCTCCTTGAAGCGAGCGCGTAATTCAATTTCCTGGATGCTCAATTTGGATGAAATGTTGTTCATCCTTTTTTCCTGATCATCGATAGCCGCCTTTTCCTTGGACAGATCAAGAATTTTTTCTTCAATTATATTTGCCATGGACTTTACGTCCTCAAGCTTCTGATCAACCTTCTCCAGAAAGTCGATTTTTTTGGAAACTTTAGCAATTTTGATATTTGCCTCTTCTATGAAGAAATCCAGCCCGTCCACCTTTTTTTCCATCTTTTCAATTAGGGCTTTCCTCTGCATCTGCGTTTCCATCTTTACATCAAGGCTGATGACCATTGAGCTGAGATCATTGATCTTTTTATCCACTTGATCCACCAACTGTTGCTTGCGGATAATCTCATCCATCTGTTGCTGGGTGGATTCATTCATCACCTCAACCTGCCTGAGGATCCCTGAAATAGTATCGATCTTCTTAACCTCATCATCCAAACGCTTGACCTTTTGCTCCGCCTCTTCGGCCATCACATTAAAACGACTCATCTTTTCATTAGCGCTGTCAATACTCTTCGTCTCATCTTTCAAAATCTTCATTTTATTGCTGAGATTATCTATGAGAAAAGAGTTGAGCTTGTTTATTTTTTCCTCTGTCTTTTCAATAATGATTTTTTCATCATAGATTTTGGCGATCCGGGTCTCTACATCTACAGACACAGAATCCAAATCTCGCAAGCGTCCGGTAATGCTCCGGATCATTTCATTTTTTATCGAGATATTTTTGGACTCAATTTTTAATTCGCTAATTTGCTGTATAAGATTGTGAAGGGTATCTTGGGTCTCGGAAATCATATGGCTCTGCCCAAGTAGCTTTTCATAATCAGTCTGTACGCTGGCAAGTATCCGCTTCAACTCTTCGGTATCGCGGGTATGACTTTCTATGGTTTCCTTATCCTGTTTGATCCGATCATAGCGGCTATCGAGTTCGCCCAGGGTATCCTTCATAACCCCCACTTTTACGGCGGCAGTTCTTAACAACTCTTTCATACTGACAACATCTTGCACCTGACCTGAAACACTATCGAGGATATGCTCTAGCCGGTCGATATTGCGATCTGCGGATTTAAGAAGTTTGCTTTCTTCACGAAGCTTTTTAATTTTGGAATCCATGTCCCAGACCAGGACATTCAGGCGACCGGCATCCTCATTGGCTTTTTGGACAACCAA
>JABIXH010000031.1 GCA_018664975.1 Nitrospina sp.
AAAACCTAAAAACTGTTTAGGAAAAACCTTGAAAGAAGTTTTTCCGTTTGACTTGTTTGAGAGCCTGGTAGCCAGGCTAGAGAAAAATCGCCGGGAAACGGTCTCCGAAGATCACGATATTACTACTCCTGACAAGAAAAAGTTCCATGCTCGTATTTCTGCGTCTCCCGTTTGGGATAATCATGGTGGCCAGATAGGAACGGTATTAATCCTTCAGGATAAGACCGATTTGCGACGGTTAGAGGAATTGGCCCACCGTAACCAGAGACTCAGGGAAATGGGAGAAATGGCGGCAGGAATCGCACATGAAATCAGGAATCCATTAGGCAGTATCGAGTTATTCGCTTCATTGCTTAAAAAGGATTTGGAAGAGGATCCCGAGAAAGTAAAATTGGTCCAGCATATCCGCGCGGGTGTGCAGAACATGGATCGAATAATATCCACTCTTCTTCTATTTGCAAAATCATCACAACCCTCTCGCCAGCAATGCGATATAAACCTTTTATTGTCTGAATTGTTGGACGGTCTGGATGATATCAGAGTGCCGGAAAATATTAGGGTGGTGCGAGATTTTGGTAAGGAAGAGATGTTGGCAAATGGTGATCGAGATTTGTTACGGCAAGTTTTTCCCAATTTAATTCGCAATGCCATTCAGGCTATGCCGGATGGAGGAGAACTTCTTCTGCAAACTCAGAAAGCTCCGACCCCGATAACGGGAGAGGGTGCGGGAACACGGAAATTTATTACTATTACCGTTACCGATACGGGTGGAGGGATTTGTGCTGATGACTTATCTAAAATTTTCAATCCTTTTTTTACCACAAAGGATAAGGGCACAGGGTTGGGGTTGGCCATATCGCACAATATTATTAAAGCTCATCAGGGGACCATTGAGGCCGTGAGTGAAGAGGGCAAGAGCACATCCTTTATGGTCAACCTTCCTTGCTGGGATGAGGATTTCGATGAAACATAATGCTTCCCGAAAAATTCTGATCGTTGATGACGAATCTGAAATGAGAGTTGCGCTGGAAACAACTTTAAAGCGCGAAGATTATCAGTTGGTTTGTGCAGAAGACGGGAAGCAGGCACTGGACCAGTTTGAAAATCAGGAATTCGACCTGGTCTTGACAGATGTGCGCATGCCAAAATTAAGTGGGTTGGAATTGTTGCGGGCGGTTAAGGATCGTTCTCCCAAGACTCCTGTGGTAATGATGACTGCATATGGAACGATTGACAATGCGGTCGAGGCTATGAAGGAAGGTGCTTTTGATTACCTGATAAAAGGTTCCGGCTTTTCTGCCGATGTGCTGGTTTCTACGGTGAAGCGCGCATTTTTAAATCCCCAGGATTATGTACCTCCAGCCCGTCCCACAGGTATTATCGATAAGACTGATTCGATTGTTACAAAAAAAATTGTGACCCAGAATGAGGAGATGAAAAAGCTTCTGAGCTTTGCCGAGAACGTTGCATACAGCAAGTCGACCGTTCTCATCATGGGCGAAACTGGGACGGGGAAGGAATTATTCGCTCGCTATATTCATCAATGTAGTCCTCGTTCTGAAAAATCTTTTATGGCTGTCAACTGTGCCGCTTTGCCGGAAGGATTGTTGGAGTCGGAATTGTTTGGTCATGAAAAAGGATCGTTTACAGGAGCTACAGAAAATAAGGAAGGGAAGTTTCAGTTGGCCAACCAAAGCTCTCTTCTTCTTGATGAGGTTACGGAGATGAGCCTGCCTCTACAGGCCAAACTCTTGCGGGTTTTGCAGGAACATGAAGTGGATAAAGTGGGAGGTCGAGCTCCTATTCCGGTAGATGTTCGGGTAATTGCAACCACTAATCGTGACATTCGCCGCCGGATTCAAGATAAAGAGTTTCGGGAAGACCTGTATTACCGGCTAAATGTGATTCCCTTGAACCTGATCCCTCTGCGTGAAAGGAAGGACGATATTCCTATGTTGGCGGAACACTTTATGAACCAGTTTTGCCAGGAAAACTCGCGAAATCCATTTAAGATAGATCCAGCGACTTTGACCCTGTTGAAAAAATACCGTTGGCCGGGCAACATTCGGGAATTGGGAAATATCATCGAACGAACTTGTCTGATGTGCCAGGGAGATACTCTGCTTCCCTCACATCTGTTTTTCGATGAGGAACTCCCTTCTTCAGGAAAAAAGGAAGCTAACTTCACCGGAACCATTTATGAAATGGAGAAAGAGTTGATCCTGCAAACGCTGGAAGAGGTCAGTGGCAACAAAACCAAAGCCGCAGAATCTTTGGGAATTAGCATCCGCACCTTGCGCAACAAGCTCAACGAATATAACGAGGGCGAGTAGGGGAAGTTTAATGCTCAACCCAAGACCCTCCGGGTGATTTTTTCAAATCTGAGGTAATGGGCTATTATTGCCCGCACCACATTGGCTCACCGGCAAGAGCCAAATTTATGACGGATTTTGCCCCCTTGGATTTATTTCGCCTTCTATACCCACCCCGTAAATACCTCCTAAATGCTTTTAAATAAAGATCTTTCCTTTTAAAAATATTTCTTTTTGGCTTTGGTTTCCTATGGTATGAAACTTGCTTTTTAGTTGGTAAAGATATCACCGAGGGCTAAAACCCACGATTTAAACGAACTCTTTGAGAGAAGGCGGAATTTATGGATTTTTTGACAAACATGAAAATCAGTTCATCGGGCTTGAGTGTTCAGCGTAAGCGGATGGAGACCATTTCCAGTAATCTGGCAAACTTGGAAACCACTCGGACTCCAGAAGGGGGACCCTACCGCCGGAAAGATGTTCTTATTACCGCTTTGCCTTTGGAAGATCAATTTGGCAATACTTTTAAAAATGAATTAGGCGATCAATTGAATAAGGTTCAAGTCGCGGATGTGATTGAGGATCAGGAAGAACCTCGTATGGTTTACAACCCGAGTCACCCGGATGCCAATGATCTGGGTTATGTTGCTATGCCCAATGTGGATCAGATGACAGAAATGGTGAATATGGTCACGACTCAAAGGTCGTTTGAGGCCAATGTTACGGCTCTCAATGCTTCCAAAGCCATGGCAATTCGTGCCATTGATTTGGGTCGATAATGATAAACACTAATATTAAAAACCTTTAAATTACTAATCTTATGGAAAACTTTCTGGATTTCTTAAGGCAATTTGGCGAACGGTTTAACGAACTTTCACAGGGTAAGAAAATTGCGGCTCTGTCTCTGGTAGCTTTGGCGCTGGCTTCTTTACTGGTGATGTCCTTATGGTTGAAGTCACCCGATTACCAACTCCTTTATGCCAACCTTTCTTCAGAAGACGCAGGTGCAATTGTTGATAAATTGAAATCCCAGAAAATTCCTTTTGAACTTTCAAACCAAGGACGAACCATTCGCATTGCTTCGGACCGATTGCATGAAGTTCGCTTGGACTTAGCCAGCGAAGGGTTGCCAGAAGGTTCTGATGTGGGTCTGGAAATTTTTGAGGATACTCCATTGGGAATGACGGAATTTGTCCAGAAGTTAAATTTTCAGCGAGCGTTGCAGGGTGAATTAACTCGGACCATTAAAACCCTTGATGCAGTGGCCCAGGTTCGTGTTCATCTGGTAATTCCCAAAGATAATTTGTTCCGTAAAGATAAACCCAAGGGCAAAGCTTCTGTGACGCTGAAAATTAAATCTGGTAAAACCTTGACTGAAACCCAAGTGCAGGGAATCGTGCATTTGGTATCATCGAGCGTTGGAGGTATCGAGGCGAAGGATGTGGTAGTGGTTGACCTGAAGGGCAATCTGCTTTCGGGTGGTCAGGAACCCTCTGATCAAGCGATGATGTCTGCATCGAATTTCAAACATAAAACGCGAGTGGAAAGAAAACTTCAGCTTAGTATTATCAAAATGCTGGAAGATGCTCTGGGGGCGGGAAAAATAATCGCTAAAGTATCGGCGGAATTAGATTTTGAAAAGGTAGAAAGAACTGAAGAAATTTATGATCCGGATTCCCAGGTTATAAGAAGTGAGAACCAGATCAGCGAATCTTCTACAGGTGCTGTTCCTCCAGGAGGGGTTCCGGGAGTACAGGCTTTGGTCCCATCAGGTGGGTCTGCGGGTGGAGGAGTTGGTCAAGCGGCAAAACGGAATAAATCTAATGCTCTTACCAATTATGAAATCAACAAGGTAGTTCGAAGGGTCTCGAAACCCGTTGGAGAGATATCCAAGCTCAGTGTTGCGGTGATGATTGATGGTTCCATGGCAGGAGATCCGCTGGTTTATCAGCCTCGATCCGAAGAGGATATGGCCAAGTATCTGCAAATAGTTCAGTCGGCTGTTGGTTTTGACCAGGATCGGGGAGATACCATTCAGGTTGAAAACATTCAGTTTGACAGATCTGAAATGGAAGCGCAGAGAGAAGACATTGCTCGCGCCGAGCAGATTGACCTGGCTATGGAAGTTGGAAAATTGGTTGTGGGTTTAATATTCCTCATTCTGTTTTTTACCCGTGTCATTCGGCCTATCATCAATTGGATGACGATGACGGTTGAGGTCGTTGCAGAATCAGATCAATTAGGGGTATCAGAGTTTGATGCGGTAGATGAAGAGAAGCGCCGACTCAGTGAAATGGCTTCTGAATCGGCCCATATTCGGGATTCGGTGACAGAGTTTGTTACCAACGATCCTAAATATACGGCCAGCGTAATCCGAAAATGGATGCGAGAAAAAGAGCCTAAAGCAAAATCATAAAGTAGGTAGATATGAGAACCAATGAGTGGAAAAATTCAAAAAAAACTGTTGCCGGGTGCAAGCAATTGGAACAAGATGGAAGTACTATAGGCGAAGGAGAAAATCTTGTCTGAATTAAGCAATACATTTACCCAGAGTAATCTTGAGGCGGAAAAAGAACAGAAGACCGATTCTCCTCTTGAGGAGCGTTCTTTTGAGATGAACGAACTAAGTATCCAGAGCTCTTCCATGAGGCGTGGTTTTACTTATGATTCGGAAAATGCCCGGAATTTTGACCAGGGTAATGTCAAGAAAGCCAAAGAAGGGGTAAAAGAGCTTTTAAAAGATGCCTTGGATAAAGCAAAAAGGCAGGTCACAGATTTAAAAACTTTTGCCAAAAAAGAAGGTTATGACTCTGGCTATGAAGAGGGTTTCAAAAAAGGGGAAGCCGCGGCCCGGGAAGAATTCAATCCCTTTCTGGAAACTGTTCAGGGTTTAATATCGGATTTATCCGGTTTTCGCAAAAATATGTATGACCAGTTGGAAAGAGAGATGATCAAAATGGTGGTTGACCTTGCAAAAAAGGTTATTCATTTTGAGTTTTCCACACGTGATGATGCTGTCCAGGAGATGATCCGGCTGGCTGTTCAATCGGTACTGGACCGTGAGTCGATGGTTATCAAGATCAATCCTGCAGATAAGGGTTATGCGGAAAGCTTCCGTCCCGAATTGCACCATTTATTTGGTGAGATTAAAAATATAACTTTTGAGGCGCATACTGGAGTTGATCGGGGTGGCTGTGTTGTAGAAACCAACTTTGGCGTGGTGGATGCGCGAATTGACAAACTGGGAGAACAGATGGATCGAATCCTCAACCTTGCTCCCCCATCTCCTGAAGAATTGGTTGCCGCATCAAACATTCAAAAAGATTCCGAAACTGATATTGAAGAAGATTTGGAAAGCCTTAAAGAAGAACAAGGCGAACAATCAGAAGAAGCAAATGATTCAGAAGCCGAGCCTCCAGAAGAAAAGAATTGAGAAATTATGAGCTCCTTAATTGATTTAAAAAAATACAGTTCATTTATTGAACAAACCGATTTCGTTAGGAAAACGGGAAAGGTAAGTCGAATTATTGGACTGGTCCTTGAAGGGGATGGCCCAGCGGTGCCGGTAGGAAGCCTATGTACCATATACCCGGGTAATCGGCCACCAATCCAGGCTCAAGTAGTGGGATTTCGGGATCAACGTACTTTGTTGATGCCTCTTGGAGAAATGCTTGGAATTGAACCCGGAAGCGTTATTGAGGCCACCGAAGAATATCCTACTTATAAACCCAGTGATGGATTGATTGGAAGAATTCTAGATGGAAACGGTCTGCCTATTGATGGCAAAGGACCCATTCCGTTTGGTGTTGAATATCCATTGATGGGAAGTCCGTTGAACCCATTAGAAAGAAGACGTGTGAGGGAGTCATTAGATGTGGGAGTGCGTGCTCTAAATGGTTTACTTTCTTTTGCCAAGGGTCAGAGGGTGGGAATCCTTGCTGGAACAGGGGTAGGTAAGTCTGTTCTGATGGGAATGATTGCTCGAAATACAAATGCCGATGTAAACGTGATCGCCTTCATTGGTGAACGGGGCAGGGAGGTGAAGGAGTTTATTGATGAAAACCTGGGTGAGGAGGGCCTGAAAAAATCCATAGTGATCGCGGCCGCTTCCGATCAACCTCCTTTGGTTCGACTTCGTGGGGCCTATATCGCAACGACCATTGCCGAATATTTTCGGGATCAGGGAAATGATGTTATGTTGATGATGGATTCGGTTACTCGTTTTGCCCTGGCCCAACGGGAAATCGGACTTTCTGTTGGGGAACCTCCAACGACCAGAGGGTTCACGCCTTCCGTATTTTCCTTGCTTCCAAAGTTACTGGAGCGTGCTGGAACTTCATCCAGCAAAGGTTCGATAACAGGCCTTTACACTGTATTGGTGGAAGGGGATGATTTGAATGAACCCATTTCAGATGCTGTGCGCGCTATTCTCGATGGGCACATTGTGCTGAGTCGAGAGTTGGCTTCGCATAACCATTATCCTGCCATTGATGTATTAAACAGTGTCAGCCGGTTAATGATTGATGTCGTTTCTAAAGAACACTATGACTTGTCTATGAAGTTCAAAGATATCCTGGCTACGTACAAATCGGCCGAGGATCTTATCAATATTGGGGCCTATACGCGGGGTAGTAATCCTAAAATTGATCAGGCCATTCAAAAATATGACCTCATGGTGCCGTACCTGAAGCAGGGAATCTTTGATGGAATCGACTGGCGAACTAGTATGAATGAATTGAAAAATATTCTGGAGAATTAAACTTGAGTTTCAGATTCGACATGATATTGCGTTTAAATAAGAACAAGGAAAACCTCTTGCAGAAGGATATGGGGCAGATCAATGCTCTGTATCAAAAACAGCAGGATCAAAAACAGTTTATGCAAGATACTACTGAAAGAAGCAAGGAAGAACTCAATCAAAAGAAAAGAATGAATACAAGCGTTGATACAATGATCTTGTATGACAATTTTTTTCAGGGAATCCGGACTCAAGGTGTGAGGCAGGAAGTAATAATATCAGAAATAAATACCAAGCTTGAGGCTAAACGGGAAGAAGTGGTTGAGGCCATGCGCAAACGTAGAACCCTTGAAATATTAAAAGATCGGGATATGGTAAAAGAGAAAAAAATACGGGAAAGAAAAGAAACGGCGATTCAGGATGAAGTGGCTTCCAATCTCTGGGCAAGAAACTTATAAGGGATACATCATGAAATTTAAAATAACTTTTGTTTTTATGATTGCAGTATTTTTTCTTTTTGCGGGGAGATCCGATAAGTATATTGTCGGAAGCCTGGAACCCGACATGGCTTATGCCCAGGTAAAACAGCTCGATGAAGCCACAGAGAAGGCCCGGGAAGAGAAAAAACTATTCCCCCTAAAGGCGCAACAAGAAGAGGTGAAGGTAAAAGAAAAAATCCAATTGCCAGGAACCATGCCTGCGGTCAGTCCCGAGACGTTTAGAATGATAGAAACTATAGAGAGTAAAAACAGGGAACTTAAAAAAAAGGAAGAGGAATTACGCCTCAAGCAAATTCGGCTCGAAGCGTTGGAAGCCAAAGTCCTGAAAGACCTGAAAAAAATTGAGCAAAGCATATCTGAATCGAAAGAACAGATTGGAATTCAGGATGAAAAGACCAAAGAAAATGTGGAGGCTTTGATTAAAGTTTATTCGAGCATGAAACCGGAAGAGGCTGCCAATCTGGTTGAGGCCATTGATGAAGACCTGGCATTGAGAATTATTTCGGGGATGAAAAGTAAAATTGCGGGACAGGTTTTAAGTAATTTGGATGTTAAAGTCGCCAAACGAATCAGTGAAAACATAGCGGGAAAGAAAGATAAGTCTATGCAGAAATCGGGTTCTTCAGGCAACTAGCTGTTTGAGGCAGATAAAATTAACTCTTGAAGTTTTGAGTCTCCGGGTTCGTCATTCCAAAAGATATAATCATTTTCAAACCTTCTTCTACAGACATATTCATGGCAATGGCATCTTTCTCTGGGACCATGAATAGAAAGCCTGTTGTTGGGTTGGGTGAGGTAGGTACAAAGACATTCAACATTTTTTCCCCTGCCGTATTTTGGACACCCGCTGGTGTGTCACAGCATACGATCCCCAGAGTTTTTAATGGTTCACGCGGGTAAGTGATAAGAACCATTTTTTGAAAACTGGCTGTTTCGGCCAGGGAGACGGTGTCTACAACTTTTTTGATACTTGTGTAAATCACCCGAACAACTGGAATTTTGTGGAGAAGTTTTTCCCCAGTGGCTACAACTTTTTTCCCGATAAAGTTCGTTCCCACCAGTCCTACACCAATAATAAAGAGGCCTAAAAGAAGAAATCCCATGCCGGGGATATGCCAATCTTCCAATACGCGTAGGCCATGGGGTCCAAAAATTTTTTGAATAACGGGTTCCATGGTCCTGTCTACACGGGTAATGACGAAGGACAGGATCATGTAAGTCAAACCGGCAGGAATCGTTACCAGCAGCCCGGCGATCAGATTTTTTTTGAATGCTTTTTTGAACATGGGTTTTTTTGGGGGTTATGCAATTCGCGTTTCATTTATTTCAGAGTTGAAATGTGCTTTTTGACTTGAGTGGATAACCCTGGATGAGTGGATGATCCCAATTCAACAAAACGTTGGTAAAAATGAATCGCGGATTTATGGTTTCCTTCCTTTTCGTATAATATAGCCAAATTATAATTGGTGCCAGCATGTGCCCCATCAATTTTGAGAGCTTGATTTAAAATGGACTTGGACTTTTCCAACTGATCGGTACGCTTAAAGGCCACAGCCAGATTGTTCAACGCCTCAAGATTATTTGGTTCAATCGAGATGGCTTTCTGATAATTTCGAATGGCACCAGCGAAATCCCTTTTTGAGTAGTATACCACGCCTATATTATTGTAGGGTTTGGCTGAGTCAGAGTCTAAATAGATAGCCCTTAGAAACTCATCTATAGCTCGATCATACTGGCGCAATTCTTTGTATATTACTCCCATATTATTGTAAATGTCGGCATTTTTGGCATCAAGTTCTGCGGCTTTGGAATAGCTTGTCAAAGCTTTTTCCCAATCTCGGGATTGTTGATAAAAAATGGCTCTATTAAAGTAGTATTCGCTATTTTTAAAAATATCCGGTTCTGGGGTTGCTGGAAATAATTTTTTGTTGGTATTGAATGCCGGAGACTTGGCAAAGGTTTCTGGAACCTTGGCCGAACCCATAGGTTTAATTATTTTGGGTGCTTCTGTGCTATCCGTTTTCAATTTTTCGAGGGGGGGGGCAGCAGGGGATTCCGAAGTTAAAGGTTTAACATTGGCAACAGTTCCTTGTTCCAATTCATCCTCATTGATTTTTTCAGGAGGTGCTTCCTTTTTTGGTCCTGCTACGGGTTTGGGTTGGACAACTGTCCCCGCATCATCCTGAACTGGGATTTCTTTTTCCAGCACAGGGACTTCCTCCATTCCCGGCTCGATAACCAGAATATTGTTGGGTTCTTTTTCCGGTTCCATGGTCTTAGAGGGGGGAGGGGCAGATTGCTTGGGTGCTGGTTGAGGAACTGGTTTGACAGGAGGAGGCGGAGTTTTTGCCTCAACAGGTGGTGATTCTTGTTGAGGCTCTTTATTTGGGGTAAAAGATTTTCCGAACAATAAATAAATTAGGATCGTGGCTGGCAGTACGATAAGGATTGCAAACCGCTTTACTTCTTTAGGATCAAATTTGGTGGTGGATGGCTTAGCCTTGGTCCCCAGATTTTTTAGAAGATTGATTCCAGGGCTGATATCGAAGGACTTTTCTTTTACCGCCTTTTTGAGGCTATCCGCTATCAGGCTCAAAGGATGTCACCTCTCAACTGGCGGTGGATACGGATAACAATATAGGCTTACGGCCAGAAAACCTTAAGGCTTTCAAGTTGACTTTGGCCGAATTAAGGTCTTTGAACGGTCCAACATAAACAATATACCAATCTTGCCCAGCCGAAACTGCTTTTTTCCAAAACGTGTCAAAGCCTGCGGTTATCAAATTTGCAACATGCTCATCCGCTTCTGCCTGGGTTTTAAGTGAATAAACCTGAATACGATAGTTCCCCTCCTGTTTGCCCAATGGCACCGTGTTCTCTGCGTTGGAGGGTTTTTGAATTTTTGTGGGAGCGGATGTTGTAGATACAGAAGATTGAACCGCCCTGGTTTTTTCCTGAGGTGGCGTAATTGTGGCTTCCACAGATTTTTCTATGACCGGAGCCGGCACTATTTTAGATTGGTCAGATTTAGGTACTGAAGGCTCGGGAGAGACAGATTTTTTGCTAATCCCGGAAGTTGCCTGGGGGCGAGCACTGGGTTTCACTTTTTGAACTATTTTTTCAGGTGAAAGGGATAGATTTATATTTTCCGGATTTGTTTTTGCGAGAATGAATAATGTCAACCCGGCAATAAAAAATATCAGAGAAGCTAATAAGGGCCATTGCTTTTGCAAGAACTGTTTAATAAACCCGCTTTTATTATCTTCGCCTAAAAGACTTTGAATCGCTTCGCGCACGTGTTGCCGATCCACTACATCAGCATGGTTATTATACCCGGCAAGTAGACTCCGGTCACAAGCCAGGTTTATCAGACGCGGATATCCATTTGAGTATTTATAAATTTCCTTAAGGGCCGATTTGGCAAAGCCAACTTGAGAACTTGCGCCAGCAACGAGAATTCGGTGGGATATATAATTATCTGTCTCCTCCTGACTCAGGGGAGCTATTTTGTAGCGGATCGAAATTCTTTGGTTCAGTTGTTTTAAAGTGGGGAGCTTCAATTTTTCGTTTAGCTCTAATTGCCCCACGAATATGATTTGTAGAAGCTTGTCCTTTTCTGTCTCTAGATTGGAAAGAATGCGAAGCTGTTCCATCACAGCAAGAGATAGGTTTTGCGCTTCATCAATAATCAGTACTGTGGACTTTCCCTGGTCATGCTGATCCAGAAGAAATACATTCAAGGCATCAATGAGCTCTTTTTTGGAAGCACCGTTAATCCAAGAGGTAGTTACTTTCTTTAAATCGTCAGAGGAAAATGCATCGGCTTCCAGTTCAATAGAAATCTCTTCGCCAGTCGCACTATCTTCGACCACTCCCACAGGTTGCCGAGCATGAAGGGATTTAATGGAAAGGTCTTGGACAATATTTCGTAAAAGGTCCATGTCAGAAAGCATAGGATTAAGAATTAAGGCAACTTCGACATTCTCATCCAGCCTGTCGAGCAAGCAACGGCATAATGTGGTTTTTCCGGTTCCGACATCACCGGCGATAACCATAAAACCTTCTTTCTGTTTGATGCCATACAACATATGATCCAGTGCTCCCTGATACTGCTTGTTCAGGTAGAGGAATTTGGGGTCTGGAGTTAGACTGAATGGCTTTTCCTTGAACCGGTAAAAATTTTCGTACATTTACAACTACCTTTTAAATGAGGGATTAACTGTTCGATCCGTATTTCTATCGTAACCAAAGTTTCTGAGAGTACTGCTTTCATTTAAAAATTTTTCATCAACGGCTCTGCCTGCCATAATTTCAGGAGTCAGCATGATTACCAGCTCAGTTTTAGCTTCTGTTTCCTGGTCCCAGTGAAAAAGTTTTCCCACATAAGGAAGAGCACCAAAGAAGGGGACGGAATTGTCATCGACTTCTTTTTTGGTTTTCATCAAGCCGCCAATAACGATGGTCTGTCCGTGTTGGGCCAAAACAACATTATTGGATTCACGCACATCGAGAACGGGCACTACGTTGACCCCGTCAGGAGAAGTCCTTGAGCCGGATTGTTCCGTGATGCTGGTGTTGATGCTCATCATGATCTGACCGTTTGGGTTGATCTGAGGGACAACATCAAGCACGATACCGATGGTGATTGCTGTGGGTATAAATTCGGTTGTGGCGGCAGAAGTGGTTGTTGCCGCAGTAACTTCAGGTACAAAGAAAATATCCTCAGTCCCCACTTTGATCACTGCACGCTGATTATTCAAAGTTGCTATTTTGGGACTTGAAAGCACACTCACCTGACCCTGTTTGGACAAAGCATCAACAACGATGCTGAAGTTAGCGTTAGAAAGTCCGTAGGAAAAATCGGCTGCCCCGGCTAAGACTGTTTGAGCCAGGCTCGCTCCTCCTGCATGCGTAAGGGTAAATGGGCTAACATTCCCCCAGTTGATTCCAAGTTTATAATCATCATTTAAAGTTACCTCAACGATTTTAGCTTGAATAAAAACCTGCCTTTGAACGGAGCCCTCTATCGCTTCCAGATACTCGGCCACCTGAAGCAAAACGCTCGGGTAATCTTTCACCACGATCATTCCCGCCTGCTTGTTGACGACTAAATAACCACTTTCCACAAATTGTTCTGCATCCGATGTGGTTGAAGTCGAGCTATCCTCACTGGTGTCTTCAGAAGAGCCTTCTACGCCTGAAGAGGGGGCGGCACCTCCCAGAAGACTTGCAACCAATCCTGATGAATCGCCTCCAGCAGAATCCGATGATTCAGAACTTGAAGAATCCTCGCTGGAACCTTCTGAGTCACCGTCCGAGGCTGAAGAAGCGGAAGGTGTGACTATAAATTTTAGTCCAGATAATATCTCTGACCAGAGATCGGTTTCTTCGGAGGATTCTACGGCACTGGTCGAGCGGGTATTTGCTTCACTATTTCCAGAAGATGATGATCCGCCGGAGGTGGTGGTGCCCGAGGTTCCGGAACTGGATGTTAAATTACTGTTTCCGGTCCTTTTGGAAATTACATAATTAAGAAAAAAGGTGCGAGTCTGCATTTCTTCACGCCGAATTCGGATGAATTCTGGGGTAATTTCATATTCCAACCTCAATGGAGGCAATAAGGCTTCCAGGGCTTGTTCTAAAGTGACGTTTTTCAAATCAACAGATGCCTGTTCGTTAACACCTGGTTCAATAATGATATTCTGTTCGATTTCCTGAGAAAGAGCGAACAATACATTTTTAATATTTACTCCTCTGGCTGACATGGTGAACCGAACTCCCTTAGGGTCCTGCTTTTTGGGTTCCAGGGAGGCTTGAATTTCTGTCAACTCCTGAGGCAAAGTATTTTGAGTAGAAATGGCTTTTTCCAAAGGAATCGTGACCTCTCTGATAGCAGGTTTTTCTTTTTGATCCTTTTTGGCTTGGCTAGGGATAGGGTCGTCTTTTTTGCTGGAATTCAGCATGGAACACGAACCAAGAATCAGGCTCAAAACCAGAATCCCAGCTTTTTGAAATAGCAGAGTGAATGTTTTTTTAGAGGACATTGCGGTTATTGTAAATTTAAACAAATTTATACTAAGTTAATGTGCAACAAAAAACGCTATAAGTCTAATAAAATCTGTGTGTTTTGGCTATTTTGCGGGCTAGAAAATTGTGAAAGCTTTGTGGGAGAATTTAGCTTTTTTTAGAGGAGAATACCAGTTGGATGATGGATTTTTTTTAAAAACAGTTTATCAAGAATTGTTATTGCTATCAGGATACCGATGCATTGGTGAGGCCTGGAGAGGCTTCCGGGTCAAATCATCCAAAAAAATATTTAAAGGAACCTTTAATAACTCCCTATTTTCGGAAACTTTTTCGAAGTTTGAACTTGTTCTTTTCCAGAATCAGGGTTTCTTCCTTTCCGCCTGAGTCCAGAATGACCTGGTTGTCGAAAATATTTAATACCCTTTTCCCAAAGGCAAAATCGCCTATAGCAAAATTTTCTCCGCTGATGGTGGCAATTCGTTTCCCGTTGAAATTAAATATGGCTTGTAATATCAGGTCTTGGGGTTGCTCTTTCGGGATATTATCCCTGGAATAAATTCCCTGCGGGAGTTCAAAAGGGTTCACACGTGGGTCATTGTCATTTGCGGCGAAAGCAGTTCCCGACAATATGGAAATGATCACAATGACAAGCTGAAAATTATTTGGACTGGGGAGATTCAAATTCTCGGCTCTCCAAAAACGGTTTAATCAACCCTGACGCAATCTGCGCAGTCCAATCATAATACTATAACTTTGATATGCAGACGAGATTCTAGTTTGGGTAGGATTTTCTCATTCCTTGTGGTTTCAAGGCTTTCAACAGTAATGACAGCGGGAAAGTCTTTTAGTGAAGCCACAAAGCTTTTCAATGCGTTGTAGTCGCTTTCAATTTCCATGACCAGAGAAACTTCTTTTAAACGGAGACCGGCCCGTGAGAGATTCTTTTCACTGGTTTTCATAGATTTTAAAAACACCCCATAAAAGTCGGCCTCGCCCTGAAGGTTACTAAGAATTTCAATCCCCTGTCCTTTTAAACGACTTTTAGTTTTTTCTATGGCGGCTTGCATTTCTTCAATTTCATTTTTAATTTTTTTTATTTGGGCCGTGGTTTTTTTAATTTTCGATGGATTGATCAATATTTTTTGGAAAGCTCCGATTGAGGCTTGTACCTCCTTGGACTGTTTTTCTAAATCAGCAAATTTTTTCATTTGCGGAATGTACTCAAATTCGTAAAATCCGTATCCAACCGCAAAGAGAAAGGTTCCGACAACGATGATGATTTCCCGGATGGAAATCTTACTTAAATCGAATTTGGGAGTATTTGCGGCCATATATCAGGTCTCTTGTTCCGTTCAGGCGGAATTGGCTGGTACTGGGAAAATATATAATTCAAATTTGATTCCCGGACTATTATATTCACCCTCTTTTAAAGGATTGGATGTTATAAGTTTGATATCTTTGAAAACCGGAGAGCTTTTTAAATCCTGAAGCAGGATTCTCAGCGAGCTTTGAACGTTTAGACCACTACCAAAAATTTCCCCTATTATCTTTATCCGTTCACTGTCAGAGACATCCGCTTTTCCTATCCGGGTCAGGCTCTCTTCTTCACCGGCCTCTTCATCACTCCCTTTGGCGGCGTAAACGATTTTGGAAATAGAAGTATTATTTGGGATCAGGAGAGAAAGCTCAGAAAAAACCAGGTCGAAATCGAATGGAAATGAAGCACTCCCAGGGAGTTGCTTTTTTTCTTTGGTCAATGCAGTTTTAGTTTCTTTAAATCCCTTTAACTGTTTAATGGGTACTTGCAGTTCAGGAGCCTGAGTTTGCAATTTTTCCAGCCCAACTCTCTGATCGTTTAACAGGGCTTTTTGGTTGGACACTTTATCTCTCAAGTGAGAGCTGTAACCATATAAAGCCGCAAATAAGACGAGTACTGCCGCCAAGGGTGCCAGCTTGTTCAATGTTTTTTTGAGGGAAGGTCGGTATTTTTCTGGTATTACATTAATCTTGTCACATTTTCCCAGAGCCAGGCCTGCGGCAACCGTTAAGCTGGGACCAAAGAGTTTCATCTTTTCCTTGGAAAGGGAGTCGTCCTGAACCTCTGCCTGCATAAAAACGTTACAACGATCAATTTCCAAATCCAGGTTTTGTTTTAAGAACTGATACAGGCCACTCAGCCCCACCCCACCGCCAGAAAGAATCAGGCGGTCTACTGAATCTTTGCGGTACTGGTTTTTAAAATACTCGATGGATCGGTCCATTTCTGTCACTTGTTTTTCAAGAATAGGTTCAAACCGTTCCCGGATCTGCTTTAAAGGAATTCCTTCCTCCGTACTTCCTTTATTATTTTCGCCTGGGAAACCGAAGGTTTTTTTGATTTGCTCGGCCCGAATTTCATCAATGATTGCGGTTTTTCCATCTTCTAATTCATACTCTCCGACCAGGCAACTTGTAAGATTTTTACCGCCATTAGGAATTTCTCGGGAAAACAGGATATGTTTATCACAAACAAAATAAATCCGGGTACGTTCTGCCCCCATGTCGACATAGCTGGTTACAGTTCCAGGTTTTTGAATGCTGAGAGCCTCATCGTAGTCCCATAAGGCAATGGGAACAACTGTGACTCCTTTGGGTTGTAACCCGGCAGATTTGGCAATGGAGACTATAAAGTCGACCACGTCTTCTCGTACGATGACACTCAATAAGTCAACAAATGCCGCTCCTTCGTTATCGGTTTCGCCCATAACATAGTTATCCACGACCGCTTTATCGAGATCGAAGAACACTTCTTCCCGGGCGTTCCATTTGGCGGCATTGACCATTTCCTCCTCAGGCATTTTAGGAAGCGAGGCGTTGCGGATGATGACGTTATGGCCGGTGATAGAAAGGTAAACCGATGAGTTTTTAATTTTGGCATCGGAGAACATTTTTTTAATCATATCCCCCAGCAAACCCGCCCGATCTTTCTGCTGAAGGATGGCGGTGGGAATCTCCCGGATAGCAAACTTGGTAATCGTGAATCCCTTTTCACCTCTCACCAGTTCTACCACCTTGATGTCGTGAAATCCGATATCCAGTCCAACACTGGTTTCTGATGTGGACGCGCTCAATGTCGGGATTTTAAATTTCATAAATTCTTTTTTCTTTTGATATTAGATAACCGAGAAATTATCTCACAGAGTCGTCCTATCTTCCAAGAGCTTTTATTTTGGAACTCATTGAATTTTCAGGGGAAACGCGTTTTTTTTCAGCTGGCGTGGCTTGGGGGTGAGAGGGGTGTTATTTGAGTGATACCGCGTCAATCACTCCGACCAGATTTGTCCGGAACCGCCGGAGGAGCACTGGGCATATCCATCTGTGTTGCTTCCCGCATCTTCATTGTCGGTAAAGATAACCGTTGCATTATTTTTGAGAGTTACTTCGTTGCCAAACAAGGCGCCCTGCACTTCGGCATTATTTTTAAGGCTCAGAGTCCCATCGGTAGCAACGGACCCGATAAAGAGAGACGAATTTTTAATGGTTACATCCCCATCCACCCAGGCGGACCCGTTGGCGGATGCCCCTGAATTGTGGTTCACCCTGGATGAGTTTTTCATATCAAAGGTATCAGCGACTTCAAGTGACAACGTCCCATTTACCCGGATTTCTCCATTATTTTTTAATGTGGCATCGTCATAAACTGTGATCGTTGTATTTTTTGTGCTGTCGAAAGGATCAACGGCATCAAAATTTAATTTCAGCGTAGCGTTATCTTTAATTTCAAAATCTTTTATTACCGTGATAGTGAGGTGATTGGCTTCATTGGTTTTAACTTCATCACCACCGCTGAGTTTGAAGTTGCAAAATTGGGGGAAAGCGGGATCCAGAATATTTCCCGTAAGCAAATGAAGCCCAGGGTCAAAATCGGGACAATTGGCCACAGTGTCAACGCCTGAGCAGGAAAGATCGCAATCGCCCGTAAGATTCGGGATATTTACAAAACCGGGGGGATCGTCCGGGCATACACCCGTCACCGGTGGATCAGGAAGTGGGGGGTCAATGTACGAGTTATTTTTGGTCGTGGTTCCGAGACAGGATGTGATGGCATTGTCGCCTAATACACAAGCTCTGGTTATGAAACGGGAAAGGGACCTCTGGCCTCCTTTATAAGTCCCGGTAGAGATAACAAAAATCTTACCCGGATCGTTGAGGGCGTTAATGGGGAAGCTAACGGAAAAATTTCCGTCATCACCAAAACTCTTACCAAAATTATTAGCGGCAGATATCGTAGTCCAGTCAGAATTATCTTGCAAAATAGTAGGGCAACCCCATGTTACATCGACTACGGTCAAACATTTCTGGGTATAGCGTAATCCGGCCTCAGCAATCATGAGTGCATTGGTGGACGTATAGGTCAGGATGGAACCCGATTGTTTCTGCCGGGTTTCTGCGACAAAATTGAAGGCAACAGATCCGAGAATAATGATAGCCAGAATTATGGTGACTAACGCGGCAATACCCCGTTCATTATTGAGGTGCGTAAGATTTTTTTTTAAGAGTAAGCTTTTCATATCGTGGTAGATCTCGGTCTTACTCCGGATTGCAGAGTAAAGTTTTCCCCGTTCGGTCCTTGCAGGGTCATGGTAAAAATATAAAAATCACTGCCAACACTCGGTGTTTCTGCCACCGTAAAACTGGTGATTTGTGTTGCGAGCGTTGTGACGGTTCCCGGGGTTGTACCGTCTGTCCCACTTGTTCGTGTCAGGGTCTTGGTCCCACTGTTCCAGGAATAAGTGATACCGGTTTTGCTGTCATCTTCCGAGTAGCTGACAAATTTGTCGAAGGTGATGGAAGCCGCTGAGCCCGTGTCGCTGTATACAATATCATTATTCTCCTCTGATGCGACCCGGACTTCACGAATAAGATATTCCAGGGCAAGCTTGCCATCATCGACCAACCCTTTTTGTCCGGTGGTCTGTCGTGCAGACTGGGTGATGCTGGTGATGAACTGGGTAGAAAAGATACCCATGATGCCCAACAATACGATAGCAGAAATCATTTCAATCAATGTGAATCCACACTGGTTTTTGAAATTTCGCCCTTTTATTTTCACTTGATTTTTCATTTCGTTAACTGTCTAAGGCAAATAATGCATTGAATTTCATTTCTGCCATATCGCCATCCGTTCTGGTTACCTTCAGGGTAATTTTTCTGGCAAAGGACGATGTGGTCGATGAATCCGGGTCCGTTGCATTCACCTGTTCTGAAATGCAATCCATAGAATAGGCTCCATCTGTGCTTGTGGCGGCAGTGCCTTCCGGGCAAGCAGTGGTAATGGTGTCGCGAAACTGGTTGGCTAAATCTTCAATTTTTTTCTGAGCTACAAATGAAGCCTGAATGACATATTCCGGATTCCGAGTGTCTTCCAGTCCTTGAAATTGCATCAAAATTCCTGGCACGGTAATGCCAATGACGACTATGGCAACGATGATTTCTACCAGGGTAAATCCTGCTTCTTTTCTAAAGGGAGAAAACAAAACGGATTTTAATTGCTTGATCATGAGACCGTTACCCTCCCCGTAAACTGTTCAATCGTTACGGCTACTACCTGTCCCAGAGGAGGGCCAGGAGGAGGAGTTCCCGGGGGAGGGGGACCCGCTCTCAAATATATGGTCTCTGTCGCTCCCTGTTTTTCACCGAAACTATTGAACGTAATGGTGGTTGTGGCTGATACGATTTTGGTTCCGCGTGGAAATTTGCGGTTCTCAAGAGGGTACACACCATTAGGATCGGCCGGAACGTCATAGTTGTCTGCACCCACTATAAATGTAATGCTGACATTTTGGTCTCTTGTCATGGCCAGTTCCTGAGCATATTGGATGTCTCCCTGAACGGTGTTTCCAGATACCGAGACATTTATGTTCCCCGTATCAAAAAGGGGCATAGCAACGGCACCTACAATTCCAAGCACCAGAATTGCGCTGATTATTTCGATCAGGGTAAATCCCTTTTTGTTTTTTAAGAAATGCATGCCCGTGCCCATAAGGGTTTTGATAAGAAGCCTTTAACTTTAATTATAGGTTTAGAAAAAAGGTCTGTCAAAAAAGAACTTGAAGGTGATTTTTTTTCTCATCTAAATGATTTGATTTATCGGATGTTTTTTAAATTCAAGAATTTAGGGTAAAAATTTTACTTGTGAGGCCAGCAAACAGTTTTATACTATGTCATAGAGTTAAAAAGATTCGAGTTCGGATTTATCTGGAGAATTTTGTGTCTATCCAACGTTTCATCATCAATCCTTTGATCATTCTATCACTGGCCCTGCTCTTTAATTTTGCGGGAGTGGAGAACCTGTTCTTTTTTTCTGACTCTGCTTTCATCGATACGGTGGAAGCCAGCGACAAGGATAAAGATAAAGATAAGGATAAAGACAAGGACAAGGACAAGGACAAGGATGATGATATGGGCAATGGGGATTTTATTTACAACCGGACCCATTGGACAGTCACCGGTGATTGCTCGAATATTTCCAAACTTCAAATCAGATACCATAAAGACTTTATCGCAACGCTGGATGCACCCGGCCCTAACATTTTAGTAGTGGGGGGAGGGGGAACAGGTTGCACCATCAAAATAGATAAAATTTCCGGTGGAAATAAATGCGGATTCAGTGTTCGAAAAATAAACGGCATACTCCAAATTGATACCAAACCCAAAAATAATGCTACGAATTGTGAGATGTGTATTAAAGTTGATATAAAGCGAACTACCAAAATTCTGGGAACGGCCCCATGAACGCAGCATATCACCGGCTACAGGGTTATAGGGTAAAGTAATGAGAAATTTAATATTTAAATATGTTTCAGTTTTTTCTCTAGCCGTGCTGGTGGCCATTGCCGCGAACTGGGCCAACCCACAGCTTTTCTCTGACATCTCCAATATATCTCTGGCTGAAGCCGCGCAGGGGCATACTCATACACATAGTCATGGTAATTACTCTCATAGCCATTATCATACTACCGGTTTTCACCATAGTACTAGTCATAATCATAGCCACGATGGTGACAAGGACAAAGACAAGGATAAAGACAAGGACAAAGATAAGGATAAAGACAAGGACAAAGATAAAGACAAAGATAAGGACAAAGACAAGGATGCGGATAAGGAAGCAGATTGTGAAGTCGATACCGGTATTTGTTCCAACCAGGGCACTGTTACTGTCATTGGAATGAAGAGGCGGGTGGATGTGCGGTCTGGTAGTGGTGCTGTTTTGCTGGAGGTCACTTCACCCAATGTCACCCTACAGTCGAAGTCTGGCGATCTCACGGCGCGCGGCTTGACCAAAACGGGTAAATTTCTCTCCCGCATCGGCAATGTCCGAGTGAAATATTGTAAAAAACCTCAGGATATTGGTAGTGCAAACTTGAAAGTAGAAATTCTGGAAAGCGCAACCGGTGTGGATGAAGATGGGGACCCCAATGGGTCTGATGCGGATTTGCAGTTTCTTACAGGCTCGACGATGAAAATCCAGATTCAAAAAGTTCCTAGTAAGTATAAATCAGACTTTAGCAATTGCCCGGGTTGCTCTTTCAAGATTAAGGGTAAAGTCCTGTCAGGCAATTTGTTCATCAGTGAATTCAATCCTCCTGTTACCGTTCCGACCTGTCCTTACTGACTTGGTCCGGGAAGTTCATTCCCACCTTTGATCCATAGATGTTTCAAAAGAAGTAATCCTGCCAGTGTCATGGGTGCCCAGAAAACAAAGGGTCTTCCTACCAAAGTAAATCCCAGAAAGAATGTAACGATGCCTACCCAAAAGCCGTTATTCTCGTGAAAGAAGATCCTATCCACCTGCTTGTACTGATGCAGGATAAAAATGAAGAAGCGTCCGGCCCATAATCCGGTTATGCAAGACCCCACAGCCGCGAGGGCGAGAGTAAAACTTGAGAACGGTACATTCACAACCAAAGCATAAACGCTGTAGTAGCAGAACAGGCCGAGTCCTACCCCGATATTTCTATTCAGGTTTTCCAGCCACAATCCAATAATGGAGCCAGCGAGCCAGGAAACCGTGATGACCATATACGTCAGGTAAGCAGAAGAAATATTGATCTGCAAAAGGATCAAGTAGCAGAACTGCAGGGTTGAAAAATACAGTCCGGTCAGGAAGGCGTATGCCGGAAATTTAATCATCATCGAAGTACCTTCCGGCGAAACGTTCCCACCCTCTTCTAAGTACCAGGTCCAGATTGTCCAATGCCAGAGGCATCGCCACCGATAAGTAAAAGGCAATATCTTCAGGGACAATGATTTCCAATTCTTGTTCGTAATCGCGGGTGGCACGGCGCATGTCCTTGCCGTTGAAAGGAAGTTGTTGGGAGGCGTAGGCAAAACTGCGGTCAGCTTTATCGCTGTTGATGACTATAACTTGATTAAATGCTTTGGATAATGCGGCGACAACCCGTGCCGGGGTTCGATTATTGTGTTGCAGGGGACCGCTCAATTGAACAGCAATGACACCCTTCTCCGTCATTTTTGACCGTGCCAGTTGATAAAATTCCACAGTATGCAGGATGGCCTCCTGAATGGTAAGGGGAGAAGGAATATCCATGATGATCAGATCAAATTTGTCCTGCGTGGTTTTCAAAAAATGTTTTCCATCATCAATGACCAGGTTCCAGCGGTCAAGACCGGAGAGTTCTTCGATTGGAGTGAAAAACTTTTGTCCAGCTAAAAGGACCCCGGAATCAAGCTCCACCGATTGCACGAATTTTGAATAGGGATATACCTTGGATACGGAAGAGAGCGTACCATTTCCTATAATGAGGGTTTTTTCAGGTTTAATGAGACTCGCTGGAATTTTGGCAATGTAGTAATTCAAGTCTTCCAGATCTGAGGCGTTGAGATTGAGGAGTCCGTCCAAATAAAGGTAGCGTTCCCCATCTTCATCTTTGATCACCTCGACTTTCTGGTAAGCAGAGTTGATGGTCAACAGGGTTTCAGCTTCATCAAGGTGGTGTTTATATTCATAAAGCAGGGCGGTTGTCCGCCGGTCTATTTGTTGGATGGAACTGCCAGCGATAACCGCTATCAAAACAAAAGTTACCGTCCAGAACTTTTTCTGCAATGCCAGTTGAATGACAATTGCCAGTAGAGCCCAGTAAATGGGAATGATAAAGGCAACGCCTTTATTCCAGCTTAAGCCAACGATGGCGAACCCTGCCGCGAAACCTATCAGCTCCATGGAATAAAGAATTTTCAATTTTTGTATGGCGGTATTTTGATTTGAACTATTTTTGTTTATCAGTCGCGGTAAAAATACCGCGAAGATAGAACTAAATATCAGGGCATAGAGAAACATTAATGCCACGTACCAATATCCGTTCATATCCAACCTTGCTATTCCTGCCGCGAGCATCCTGTAGGAGAAAGGAAATGTCAGGTGGAGAAAAGCAATAGTGAGAAAAGATTGCTCAAAAAATTTTTCTGAAAATTTCAGGGAAAGGAAATAACCGATGGAGAGTCCCATAAAAAAAGCCGCAGTTACCAGAATTATTACGACTTCTTCTCCATACAATATGGTGACAAAATCGCGAATCATCACGAACTGTGCAATGCTCAGGCAGGCCCCGACAAGAAACAGCAGGACAGGTTCTCTTGGTATCTGAATACGGTTCACAGGTTTAGCCGATAAGGTATAAAAATTGTGTCCAATACATGCAATGGATCAGGGCTCGTAGGGCGATTCTATCAGAAAGTGGGGATGTTTGGGTTTGTTACGCAGGCAGTTGACACATATCCTGGAGATTGGCTTTACTTTTGGAGGATCCGTTTGAAGATCCATTTTTTCCGTTGGGTTGGCTATAACGGAAAACCTTTCCTTCATAATTGGTGATGACCACTTCATCTTTACTATGTTCAACAACACTGTTGGGGAGCAGTCTAACTTTGCCACCTCCACCTGGTGCATCGATCACGAAATAGGGCACCGCCATTCCAGATATGTGACCCATGAGGTCTTTGAGTATATCGAGCCCTTTTTGTACCGATGTGCGGAAATGGTCAGTTCCTTCCGTCATATCAGCCTGATAAATATAATAGGGCTTTATACGGTTTTTCAGCAATTTCAGCATCAATTCTTTCATGGTTGTGGAATTATCATTGATTCCCTTTAACAGCACGGTCTGACTGCCTAGAGGGATCCCGATGTCTGCAAGCATAGCGCAGGCCTTTTCCACTTCAGGAGTAATTTCCGCAGGGTGGTTAAAATGCATGTTGAAATAAAGCGGGTGGTATTTCTTTAATATTGAGCACAGGTTTTCCGTTATCCTGGCTGGTAGAGTTCCTGGAACCCGGGTGCCAATACGAATGATTTCGAGATGCGGGATAGACCGGAGTTCACCGAGGATCCGGTCCAGTTCTTTATCGGGGACGAGAAGAGGGTCTCCTCCAGACATGATCACATCACGGATCTCCGGGTTGTTGCGGATGTATTCAATTCCTTGCCGCAGAGTTTCGCGTGTGACGATTCCGGGAAAACCGATTTTTCGCTTTCTCGTGCAGAACCTGCATACAATGGGGCATTGATTGTTGATCATCAACAATACTCGGTCCGGATAGCGGTGAACCAGCTCCGGGACCGGCATATCGCCTTCTTCATTTAGCGGATCAGAGAACAGGGTTTCTCCCTCAATAATGTCATCCAATTCTTCAGGAGTGGGGACTACCTGCTTCCATAAAGGGTCATTGGGACCCTGAATTTGGCTCAGGAAATAAGAATTAATTCGTATGGGGTAGATTTCTCCAACCTTCTTAAGCTTTGCCCGATACTCAGAGGATTCGGGGATAAAAGGCAGGTCTTCAATCTTTACCGCGCTCTGGCTGACTTGTTTTTGCCAAGGCTCCATGTTTTTTCCTTACTTTATGGCCAGCGTAACGCTGGACTCAATTTGCAATAACTTTTGCCTGCAAGCAATCGTTCATGATGGCTCAAACAAGCTCTTGCCAGTCGCCTCCACGGCTAGTGGGGGGGGATTAAGAATTAACCGGATAAGTCTTTTTCAGATAGTCGATGATTTCATATTCATCATCAAGAATGATCTC
>JABIXH010000117.1 GCA_018664975.1 Nitrospina sp.
AAACCGATGGCCTTCATGGCAGAATGCGTCACCCGACCTACACGGCGATGATGCTGGTTGTGCTGGCCTATGCTATCACCACCCATTCGTGGATAGTTGGGGTGCTGGGCACGCTATCAGCCTGGTTCGGATTTCAGTACAGAATTCATTATGAAGAATTGGCCCTGGCGGAGCAGTTTGGCGAAGAGTATGAAAGGTATCGTTCTGATACGCCTATGTGGATTCCTTTTACTCCCCTTTCATAGGGAGGGATTGAGGGAGGGTTGGTTGTCATCGCGAACCGCGAAACGGTGTGGCGACCCAGAAGGTCGGGTTGGTTAGGTCCTATTCTAAAACTGGAGAATAATTTTATGAACTGGCGGGCTTGCATATTTCTGGCAATATTTTGCATTCCCAATTACCAGGTGGAGGCCAAAACCTATAACTGGAGGGACGAAAATGGCACCATGCATTTCACCGATGACCCGACAAAAATTCCGAGGAAGAAGTCACCTCCTGTCAACACGAAAGCTCATGGGTTGGAGGGCGAAATATATTTTGAGTGCAAAACAAAGACTAACCATACAAACATTTTAAAACTTGATTCGACCCGCCAGGAACTCATCTGGGTAAAGGATAACGATGGATTAATGATTAATTTTCCTATGAAAACTGAGGAATACTCAGTCAGGAATATAAAGTCCAGTTTCACCGCAGAGCAAATGTTGCAGGCTCTTTTTTCGATCAAAGATTTGGACTCAAAATATTTGGCCGACCTGGGATTAATGAAGATTATGTATCAAACTTTCCTGGCTCATACAGAAAGACTAATAAGGCAAGGCGTTTCTCCTGAAGAAAGTAAAAGGAGGGCGCAAGAAAGTTTGCGAATAGATATCACTTCTAAGCAATATGTCGAGTTAGATCTGATTTCCGGGAAAATTGTATGGACTGAGACGGATCTACAACCTAAAACATCCAGGGGACAGGAAGTTAAAACAAAGGTTCGGCAAGGCAAGTGCACAAAAATCGATGGAAATTATTAACGGCTTCTCGATGCTGTTATTAAACCAAGCATCCCTTTCAGTAGGTGGGAGCGTTGACTCCATCGCTCGTAATGCCAGAATAATGACGCGGGCGATTGAACGGTTTTTTCCCGGCAATACTCTTGGTGAATCGAGAACAGTGTCCCTAAACCACCATAAAATATACAGCTACGGAAATTGATGAACCGATGGCCAGTGCTGAAACTAATCGAAAAACCCCTGCTAAAATCATGACAACCCCCTAAAAATCAGTAAATGTTTAAGTTACTGATCTATAGAGCAAGAAGGATGCCATTTAACCCATTGTTTTAATTATACCTATCTGTCACAGGTCAAAAACCTCTGTGGAGGGGGCAGATTGATTTTTTACTGAGCCGTTAGTGACTATAAGAGGGGAGTATTGTTTTACAGTGAGAAATACCACATCCACTGCGCCTGTTCGTTAACCCAGAAGAAATCGAATATATTGTTTTTTGCACTTAATGAGAAATAGCGAACAATATCGTTGCTCCCATCGTCCAGCACTACTTTGGCCAGAAATATTCTTGATGAAGAAGTGGGCGGTGCAATCAGAAAATGTTTCACCTCAATTGACCTGAAGGGATTTGTTTCTATTTTTCTCAGGTCTGCCTCCAATTTTTCAGCCTCCTGTCTGTCTGGCAGAAGCCTCCCCTGCATACTTAGAGATTCAATCTGCATACTAGCCCGTTCTTTTTTCAAATATTGCCGAATCCATTTTTCAGCCTCAACCGAACTCATGACCGGCGCAAGAAGACTGGGCAAATATAACATCAAAAAAATTAATCCAAGGGACCCAGAAACTATGAATACACCTGACCGGGATTTAATTTTGAATTGAAATGGCATCTTTTTATCTGGTTGAGTTAGACTCCAACTATACAACACTCATACCGTTTCAAAAAGAATGCGCCTGGCGGAAACCACCAAGCCTTCAATACCAATTGGTCCCCCGGCCTTGTTATATTCTTCTAAAACTCTTACCCGTTCCGGGCATGAATTTTAAGGTTGGGGATACTACAAGTGCCCTGAAAGGGTATGTGATATCCCCATCATTTTTATTCATGCCCCGAAGGGATACTCAAAGGGGTACTGATTTGACTTTTCACTGCCCTACTTGTACCTTTAATCGGATTGCCTAATAATTTTAATAGATTTTGAGGTATGTGAATGGCTATCCCGGATTTCCAAAGCATCATGCTACCTATGCTAAGTTTTTTAGGCGATAAAAAGGAGCATAAGGTTGGTGAAATGATTGAGAGTTTAAGTATTAGCTTCAAACTTTCAGAGGAAGAAAAAAAAGTGCCATTGACAAGTAAGAATGAGCCTGTTTTTCACAATAGAGTGCGGTGGACTTTATTTTATTTAAGGAAAGCTGAACTAGTAAATAGGACAAAAAGAGGTGTGGGTAAGATAACAAAACGTGGTGTGGATGTTCTGAAATCAAAACCAAAAAAGATCGATATGAAATTTTTGGAACAGTTTCCTGAATATAGACTGTTTCGAGATTTGCCAGCTAAAAAACAAAAGAAGAAAAAGGATGACTTGATTGAGGTCTCTGAAAAAAATACTCCTCAAGATTTGCTGGACTCTGGGTATAAAGCTTTCAGGGATAATTTGGTTCAAGAGCTTAAGGGCATCTCTAAAAATAGGATAAAAAGTTGAAGGATGAATTAAAATAGGGAAGTGGTTAGTATTTTTTATTTTCCCTTCGTCCTAAAAGGAATTCTCCA
>JABIXH010000096.1 GCA_018664975.1 Nitrospina sp.
GAAGGCATCATGCCAGAAGAAAAACAAAACCTGGCCATGAAATTCAAATGCAAAAAATGCGGGCATAGCATCGCCATGCTCACCAATAAATTTGAAACGGAGTTCGTCAGCAAACTGGGTGTCGAAATGGGAGGTGCCACCGATGTCAGCAAGGCTCCTATGGCGGCTGTCAGTTCATCATTAGCGCAAGCTAAAGAAGAACTGAAGGCTACCAATCCGGAAGACGATCTCATCTGGACGGAAGAGGCAGAACAACGAATCAAAAAAGTTCCCTTCTTTGTCCGCGGCATGGCTAAAAAAACAGTGATCAATTTTGCTATGGAAAAAGGAGTCACTACCATTGATGCCAAACTGATGGATGAAGTCCGCGAAAAAGTCGGCATGTAGGTGGCGAGCCACCCACACTGCATTACCCGAATGGCGGTCTATACCCTCAAGCGCAACACCTTATAGTCCCCTCTTTTTCAAAGAGGGGCTGGGGTGATTTGCCATCGTTCCCACCGTTCCCACTAAGGTTTCGTGCTTTAAGGGATTATGCTTTCAAATTTAAAACCTATATATTATATATTCAAGTAGCGACTTCGTGGTGCCCTCTTCCGAAACTTTCGTGCCCCGGAGGGGTAGACCCCTTTATAAGATGGTGTTTTGGATTTATTATTAGCAAGCATAGTTTACAAGTGGCTGTTAAAGAATTTGATTTCATTTAGAGGTATAATTCACCCTTTATTTGACTCAGATGGAGAAACTAATGGCAGAAGACCAACGAGAACCCGAAGGCAATCTCTTATTACGTACCCTGGCAATGCCCGCAGACACCAACTCAAACGGCGATATATTTGGGGGCTGGATCATGTCGCAGATGGATATTGGCGGGGGCATTCTGGCAAAGGAAATTGCCAAAGGTCGTGTGGTCACGGTTAAAGTGGATGGAATAACATTCTATAAACCGGTTAACGTCGGCCATGTGGTTTGTTGCTATGGAAAGTGCCTGCGGATAGGAAACTCTTCGATGACCCTTAAGCTGGAGGTTTGGGTCAAACCTGTGCTGGAGGAACTGGCGGATGAACGATATTGCGTGACCGAAGCTGTTTTCACTTACGTCGCGATTGATCAGGAAGGTAAATCGAGAAAAATTGAAAAGTGATGCCGTAATCATTACCCCTGCAAACCTGCCTGACTTATTGGGTTCACGGCAACAAAAAACGGGAGCAGCTTGACCGCTACTCCCGTTCGGGTTGGAGCGCTTAAGCCTGTATTCCCAAGCACTCGTAATTTTTTTTTAATGTAACCGTTCTGATAACCGGTGAAATTTTTAAGCTGACAGACACCATTTCATCTTTTACTAGAGTCCGCCACCATTACCTCCCACGTAGTGGGCGCCGAGGGTCTGGAGATCCCTCCGCCATCCTTAAGAGAGGGGGGGAACGTAACGGCAGAGGGACATCCACCCATTCTCATTATGAAGAATCCTTATTGCAATCTCGTCTCAACGATGTCCCAAATTTGTCACAAAAATCAAGGAGTTAGAACCTAATTTGTAGTAGCTTTACTTTTACACGCCGCGCATTCGCAAAGTTGCCGCAAGAGTTCGTGTGTATAAAGCCCGGTGTCATGCCCATCATTCCAATAAAACTGAATGGCATAAAGTCCAACTGCCTTAAGGTTTTGCGGACGAATATCCTCTGTTATGGCACCTGGAGCGATCATCTTTTTTCCGCTCCATTCATCGATGCAATGTGCACACGGACAATTTTCCCGTAAATTTTTAACAGCGTAAACCGAGTCGTGTCCATCGCTCCAGGATATGCCTAGAGTAGAAGCGTTTACCTGCTTGATGCTCTTTGGTGCGGGGGCTGTCATGATTGTTAATTCCTTTTATATTCAAAAATATTTGCCGGTGTCTCATTACTTCGAGACAGAGCCTATTTAGCATCTGAGTCCCAGGCAAGTTCAAAATCGGCTGAAACTTTTTCCCCGCTATTGGCCTGATTGATACTAAGTTGTGCCGCCACCTGCCCGGCTAAGGCCTTGTACGCCAAACTTGCCAGAGATTCCGGATTTGACATGACAATAGGAATACCCGAGTCTCCCCCTTCAGCGACCTCAGGAATAATGGGCACTTCTCCCAGCAATGGGATATTAAAGTTATCTGCCAGGGTTTTACCTCCACCTTGCCTAAAAATATAGTGTTTTTTATCACAGCCATCGCAAATAAAGTGGCTCATATTTTCAACAATTCCGAGAAGTGGAACTTTGACCTGTTGAAACATTTTCACACCCTTGTCGGCATCAATCAGGCTGACTTCTTGCGGAGTGGTAACAACCACCGCGCCAGAAAGGGGTGCTTTTTGGGTCAAGGTCAACTGCACATCCCCCGTACCTGGAGGCAGGTCAATGATCAAATAATCCAGTTCACCCCACTCAACGTTTTGCAGAAACTGCTGAATGATACCTCCCAGTATAGGTCCTCGGAGCATTAGCGGCTGGCCCTGTTTGGTCAAAAATGCGGCAGAAACCACTTTCAATCCATATTTTTCATGTGGAAAAAATTTATTCTCCTCGCCCACTTTAGGTGAGGTGATAGGAATACCCATCATCTGCGGTATGCTTGGGCCGTAAATGTCCGCATCCATTAATCCGACACGGGCTCCCGTTAAGGATAACGCAATAGCCAAATTAGTACTGACTGTGGATTTGCCAACGCCCCCCTTCCCGCTTGCCACGGCAATGATATTTTTTACACCCGGTAATACGGGTTGCGAATGCTCGGTGGACCTAACTACGGCTGTCATATTGACATCGACCTGATCCACCCCCTTAATAGCTTTGACTTTTGTTTCACATTCCGTGCGCAATTGTTCTTTAACAGGACAGGCGGGAGTAGTCAGTTCAACATCGAATTTAACGTTGCCCCCATCTATTTTCAAGTTCTTGACAAATCCAAGACTGACAATGTCTTTATGCAGGTCAGGATCTTGAACTGTCTTCAGGGCACCAATTATTCTCTCTTGCAGTGTAGGATCGGACATGAATCACTCCTTAAACTAAAAAAATACTTAATCGGTAAATTTACCGGATATTAATAATAATGGGACAGAAGAAAAAGCCTCTGGAGATTCCGTCGGCAATAATAGGATGGCACCCTTTTAAAAAAGATTTCAACCTACTGAAATGAATTGTTTTAAGAAAATCTAAACCTGATTGGAGGTTTCTTTGTTAATATTTGAATTCACTTGCTTTATACCTCTGCATATTGTATACAAATAATTCAGGCCTACAATATATGGGAATCTGTAAATAGCGAAAACAAAATACTAAAAAAAGAAATTAGCTCTAACCTATTGATTTTACAATCTGTACTCGATACATCCGGCCAGCACCTCACATTCCTGGCTTAGCACCTAAATAAGACCGCCAACCACAAACGTCAAGCTGAACAACTCATCTTTTCTTAAACGCTAAACCGGTAAAACCCAATGGGACAGGAAAAAACCTCCGACTTACAGGACGAACTCGAAAAAAGGTTTCTGACCTACGCACTTTCAACCATTGTCTCTCGATCTCTTCCAGACGTGAGGGATGGATTGAAACCGATACATCGTCGAATCCTGTTTGCCATGGATAGCATGGGAATGAACGCCGCAAGCAAACATGTAAAATCTGCCAAAATTATTGGTGAAGTGCTTGGTAAATACCACCCGCATGGAGATGCATCCACCTATGAGTCGATGGTACGTATGGCGCAGGATTTTTCCATGCGCTATCCCCTTGTGGACGGAAAAGGAAACTTTGGTTCGCTGGATGGCGATTCCCCTGCGGCCTACCGTTATACAGAGGGACGTTTGACCCCGATCACCTCATATTTATTGCAAGACATAAAGAAAGACACCGTAGATTTTCGTCCCAACTACGACAACTCCCTGAAGGAGCCAGTAGTACTGCCTTCCCGCGTGCCTAATTTATTGATTAACGGCGCTTCCGGTATTGCTGTGGGAATGGCTTGCTCATTTCCAAGTCATAACTTGCAGGAGGTCATGGCGGCCTTGATTTCATTGATCGACTCGCCCAAGCAAACGGTGGCCCATCTAATGAAATATATTAAGGGCCCAGATTTTCCCACTGGCGGAATCATTCTTAACAGTAAAACTGAAATACGAAAAGCTTATGAGACCGGATCAGGCGCAGTAAAAATCAGGGGAATCTGGAAAGTCGAATCTTTGCCGCGAGGCAAAAAGCAGATCATCCTCAAAGAGATCCCTTATGCCGTCAATAAGGCCCGGATGATAGAAAAGATTGCTGAAATTATCATTGCTAAAAAACTTCCTCCCCTGACGGATGTGAGAGACGAAAGTGATGAGAACATTCGGGTAGTGCTTGAGATCAAAAGTACTGCGGATGAAAATAAGGTGATGAGCTATCTTTTCAAGCACACGGATCTGGAAAGTAATTTTCAGCTTAATTTCACCTGCCTCAAACCTAATGGTGAACCTGCGCGCCTGTCCCTTTTGGAAATTTGTCAGTTTTTTCTGGAATTTCGTAAGCAGGTGATCACGCGTCGCTTAAATTATGAGTTGGCACTTATTGAAAGACGCCTGCATCTTCTTGCGGGATTTGCGGCAGTATTCAATGACCTGGAGAAAGCATTGAAGTTGATACGATCTTCTAAATCCCGCAAAGAAGCTCACGAAAAACTGCAAAATCAGTTCAAGCTTGATGACGAGCAGACGAACGCGATTCTTGAGATCCCTCTCTATCGCCTGGTAGCAATGGAAATGGAGAAGATTCTCCAGGAACAAAAAGAAAAACTCAAAGAACAAAAAAGAATTCAATCTATTCTCGCGTCTTCTAAAAAAATCTGGCAAGAGGTGCGAGGAGAACTCGAAGAAATCAAGGCCAAACACGGTGACAAACGTGTTACTCAGATAAAAACCATCGAAAATATTGAATATAACGCTGAAGACTTTATCGAGCATGAAGATGTTCATATAGTTCTCAGCCAGAACGGGTGGATTCGAAAATTAAAAAACCTGAACGATCCTTCAGGACTCAAATTTAAAGAAAACGATCAATTACTCGATTCCCTGCAAACCAATACGCGAAATCTACTCGCTCTTTTCACCTCATTTGGAATTGTTTATGTATCCAAAGTCTACAACCTGCCCTACACAAGAAGTGGGTTTGGTGAGCCTATTCAAAGCTTGTTCAATTTTGGTGATGGCGAAAAAGTCATTGGTATGCTTACACTTTCTCCTCCTAGTGAAAGCATGAATCCTTCCGAGCAATCGGAGGGTCAAATATTAATGGACTTTGCTAAAAATAATAAAGCGGGGGGAGGCCCCTCAGAGTTCATGGTTGTCAGTGCTAATGGATTTGGATTTCGATTTCCTTTATCTAATCTAGCAGAGACTACACGTTCGGGAAGAAAGATCATGAGCTTAAAAGATAACGACCAAATGATCGGTTTCGCCCCGGTAACGCACAAGCACGTTTTTTTGGCCACAGTAAAAGGGAAAGCAGTGGTCATCGCCACAGACCAGGTAACCCAATTAACAGGTTCGGGTAAAGGAGTTATTCTTATGAAACCGGGCGATAGCCAGGTGTCTGGGTTTAAATTCGTAGATTTAAAAAGCAAAATCACCCTTGAACTCGACTCGGGTAATGACAAGGTCATCACCGTAAAAAGTGTCCGCCTCTGTAACCGCGGAAGTCAGGGTGTAATCGTGTCCAAACGCAAAAACATTCTAAAAGTGAAATAAGCATCATGTCAAAATACAGATCTGAAGATATCCAGGTTCTCGAAGGACTCGAACCGGTTCGTAAACGACCGGGAATGTACATTGGCTCAACATCCTCCACAGGCCTGCATCATTTGCTTTGGGAAATTCTCGACAATTGTGTGGATGAAGCACTCAACGGACATTGCGATACCATTGAGGTGATCTTAGACAAGGATCATGGTGTAACCATCAAAGATAATGGACGCGGTATTCCAGTAGACCCGTTTCGTAATACTAAAAAGAGTGCAATGGAAATACTATTCACCACTCTGCACTCAGGCGGAAAATTTGGTCAAGACAACTATAAAGTGTCGGGAGGCCTTCATGGTGTTGGTATGGCTGTGGTATGCGCCCTTTCCGAAAACCTTGTCGCAACCTCCCGTCGAGATGGGTTTGAGTGGAGCCAGACTTATTC
>JABIXH010000028.1 GCA_018664975.1 Nitrospina sp.
AGTAATTTTTTATGTAGATCCAGAAACGCAGACTCTGCACTGGACTCAACGAGCGTATCCGACATACCCTCTCCTCAGTTCGCAGTGGTTACCCAGTCATACCCCTGGGATTCGAGTTCAAGCGCCAGCGCTTTATCTCCTGACTTGACGATTTTCCCATTACTGAGAACATGAACAAAGTCAGGTTTAATATAATCCAGCAGTCGCTGGTAATGAGTGATGAGAATGAGCGCATTATTCTCAGTGCGCAACTTGTTCACCCCTTCCGCCACAACCCGCAGGGCATCAATATCGAGACCGGAGTCCGTTTCATCAAGGATAGAAAGTTTGGGTTCGAGAATTGCCATCTGCAAAATCTCATTTTTCTTTTTCTCTCCTCCAGAAAAGCCATCATTGAGATTTCTTTCCTTATATTTTTTTTCCATTCCCAACGTTTTCATTTTTTCAGAAAGGAGATCATCGAAATCCAGAGGGTCAATTTCTTCCTCACCGGCTGAAACTCTTCTGGCATTATGAGCCATGCGCAAAAACTCGGCGTTGTTCACTCCCGGCACTTCTACTGGATACTGGAAACCCATAAAAATTCCTGCCAGAGACCGCTTTTCGGCTTCCATCTCCAAAAGGTTTTTACCCTCGAACAGAATTTCTCCGCTAGTCGCCTCATAAGAGGGATGGCCTGATAAAATTTTAGCCAGGGTGCTTTTCCCTGAGCCATTGGGACCCATCACTGCGTGAATTTCCCCTTTATTAATAGTAAGGGAAATACCTTTTACGATTTCATTCCCATCAAAACCTGCATGCAAATCTTTAATTTCAAGCATTAATACCTCTCTTAAATAAAAAAAGCCCTGTAAGTTCCGCCGGTAAACCGTTGGCGAGAACCAGGGGTTATTCAAATTTTACGCAATGCCAATGTTTCTCGTCCTTCGGACCTAATCCCGGAATTGCTCAACCCACACTGTCTTCAAGTTTCAGGGTCAGTAATTTCTGAGCCTCAACAGCGAACTCCATCGGCAGTTGTTTAAACACCTCTTTGCAGAATCCGCTGATGACCGCCTCAATGGCGTTTTCGCGAGAAATCCCTCTGGACTCAAAATAGAAAAGCTGTTCTTCGCTGATCTTTGAAGTAGCGGCCTCATGCTCGACCTGAACCGAGCTATTGGCAGTCTCTATATAAGGAAATGTATGCGCGCTACATTTATCACCGACCAACATGCTGTCGCATTGGCTATAGTTTCTGGCATTGGAAGCGTTCTTACCCACCTTCACCTGACCGCGATAACTATTGCTGGAGTAATCTGCAGAAATACCCTTGGAAATGATACTCGACCGGGTATTTTTACCCAGATGTATCATCTTTGTCCCGGTATCGGCCTGCATATGCCCATTGGTCAGTGCAACGGAATAAAATTCACCGGTGGTATTGTCTCCTTGGAGTATACAGCTTGGGTATTTCCAGGTTATGGCTGATCCCGTTTCCACCTGCGTCCAGGAAATTTTTGAATTATCACCCTGACATTTACCCCGCTTAGTAACAAAGTTATAGATGCCGCCCTTGCCAGTTTCTTTATCTCCGGCATACCAGTTTTGCACAGTGCTGTATTTGATCTCTGCGTTTTCCATGGTAACCAGTTCGACCACTGCGGCGTGCAACTGATTGGTATCGAATTGCGGCGCAGTACATCCTTCCAGATACGAAACATAGCTGTTTTCTGCACAAATAATCAGCGTCCTCTCAAACTGCCCTGTTTCTTCAGTATTAATACGAAAATAGGTCGAGATTTCCATAGGACTAATGGTGTCCGGAGGAATATAGACAAATGAACCATCCGTGAACACGGCACTATTCAGCGCGGCGTAATAATTATCACCCACAGGAACCACCGTACCAAGATACTCTTCCACCAGTTCCGGATATTCCTTCAAGGCCTCAGAAATCGGACAGAAAATGATGCCCACTTCCATGAGTTTTTTCTTATGGGTGGTGGCCACACTAACACTGTCAAACACTGCATCTACCGCAACATTGGCAAGCTTCTTTTGCTCATCCAGAGGAATACCCAGCTTTTCGAAGGTGCGCATGACTTCAGGATCGACCTCATCCAGACTCTGCAGTTTTTTCTTTTGCTTCGGGGCCGAGTAATAAGAAATATTCTGAAAATCAATTTTTGGATAATGCACGTTTGGCCATTCCGGTTCTTTCATGGTTTTCCATTTAGCGAAAGCCTTAAGGCGAAAATCGAGCATAAACTGCGGCTCTTCCTTCTTCTTGGAAATGGCCCGAATGACATCCTCGTTAAGTCCCTTGGCAAAGGTTTCAGACTCAACATCTGTTGTGAACCCATATTTATAGGTATTATCTTCCAGAATATCTGAAACGGAGTCTTGTTCGTTACTCATTATGAATCTCCGGGAAACAAACTACATTTGTGGTACAACGTTTAACTCGTTGTAAATATGTTTACGCAGGGTAGATTCCATGAACGACAGGGTGGCTCCTAAAGAAGATCCACAACTGCCGCACGCCCCTTGGTATTGAACTAAAATTTTTTCTCCGTCCGTCACATCCAGAACCTGAACGTTACCCCCATCATTCATGAGAGCCGGGCGAATATGTTCATCCAAAACAATCTCTATCTGTTCCTTTTGTTCTTCTTTGGTCAACCCCAGCCAGGCCTGAGCCACCAGATTCAATTCAGTGGTGGACTGAAAGTCAGTTTTATCAATAGAAGCGCTGGCAATGGCTACGCCTTTTGCTGAAGGATACTGTTCCTTAACAATTTTCAGCAATTCTTCCACAGTATCGAAAGCCTTTAACTTGGATTCGGGAACCGAAGGCGCTTCCGATTCGTCACGAAGCCGAGCTTCCACATCGGTTTTCAAAAGTGAGCACGCTTCCTCCACCGTCAATCCTTCAACCATAGTGCAAAGCGTTTCACCAATCACCAGAGAAACTTTTCCTCCGTAAGCAAAAAAGCGGGCGCTGAAAATGCGGTCTTCTTTTACATCGACCAGCCAATACAGCTTTGTATCTTTAAATTTGGCCTCGAGAAGGGCCATGCCCTTCTCTCCGGCATCTTCCTGGTAATAAGCACCCCGGTGTTTGATCCCGGACGCCGTTTCCTCAAATTTAGCCGAAAATTTTTCTTCTGCAACGGACACAAGTAAATCCTTAAGTTTAAAAGGTTTAACTGATCAAATATTCTGGGGTGCCATTCAGCTACCCATATAGAACCTGTATCCTTAATTATATATCAAATACAGTTCTTTCGACATATTTTAGATGCATTTGGCCCGGTAAAGTTCTTTATATTCCAACTTTTGCGGGTAACGGACGCGCAGATACTCTAAAATGGCTTATCTCTGCAAAATTTCACCTAATCACTCAGTAGGTTCCAGCCATGGGATTCAAACTTATTCTATACATCTACCGGTTAAAAAAGATATAATTTAGCATAACTTGAATTTGGGCTCAGGCCGGTTTGTCGGCTCTATGCGTTGAAAGCGGACTCCGTGCGCCCCTAGATCACAAGGACATCTGAATGACCAGCAATTCCCCAAAACTTGTAGATGGGATGGGACGGACCATCGTCAATCTCAGAATTTCGGTCACTGACCGTTGTAATTTTCGTTGCACCTATTGTATGCCAGCAGATAACGTTGAGTTCATGGAACGGAGCAACCTGCTGACTTTTGAGGAAATTCACCGAATAGTTACGGTCGTTTCCAAATTGGGGATAAACCGAATCCGCCTGACAGGTGGGGAACCGCTGATGCGAAAAGACCTGCCGAGTTTGATCAAAATGATCAATGAGGTGGAAGGCATCAACGATATCGCCATGACCACCAACGCCTATTTTCTTAAAGACCAGGCTCAAAGTCTGCTGGATGCTGGATTAAAAAGATTGAACGTCAGTCTTGACGCACTCGACCCCGAAAAATTCCGCGATGTCAATCGAAGGGACTGCCTGCAGTCCGTTTTAGATGGTCTGGATACAGCCCGCAAAGTTGGGTTCAAGTCGATAAAAATTAACGCCGTGGCAGTGCGTAATTTTTCTGAAACCGAAATCATGGGCCTGATTGAAATGGGAAGGTCAGAAGGGTTTGAAATCCGTTTCATTGAATTCATGCCTTTGGACTCAGATAAAGTCTGGGAACGTGACAAAGTCCTTTTCGGTCATGAAATCGTTGATCTCATTAAGGAGAAGTTCGAATTGGTACCCGTCGACAACTCCTTGGAAATTGGACCGGCCAGCGAATATACCTTTGCTGATGGTAAGGGAAAAATCGGAATTATCACAGCAGTCAGTAATCCGTTTTGCGATCATTGCAACCGCATCCGCATGACAGCTGATGGTAAACTCAGAACTTGCCTGTTTTCAGAGAATGAACACAACTTGAAAGACCTGATCCGAAACGGCGCGACCGATGCCAGTATCGCTGAGGCCATCCAACAAGCGGTTCTGATCAAAGAACCCGGCCACAAAATCAACCTGGACGATTTCAAACAACCCGACCGCGCCATGCATGCCATCGGCGGTTGAGTAGAGAAACATCGCAGGCGATAAGCCAAAACCACACCCATAGATTCCGGGCAAAAATTCAATCAAAAAATGTGATGATTGACCTTTCCCTTTATTCTTAAAGGGAACGCCAATTACTTTAATTTTTCACTCACCTCAAAATATTGGGCTTTATTTGGGAAGATTTAGAAGTTTTTCAATTTTTTCAGTGAGTATTGCATAATCCACCGGTTTCAGAATGTAGTCATTGACCCCGGCACGTAATGCATCGGCAACCCGGGATCTTTCGTTTTCTGCTGAAACCATTAAAAAAGGTACACCATCCAGAAGGTTTTCCTCCTTGGCTTTTTTATAAAATGCTAACCCATCCATATCAGGCATCCGCCAATCTGAAATGATTAAATCGACTTGGTTTAAATAGAGTTTATTCAGGGCCTCGCTTCCATTTTCTGCCAGAACCATTTTTGAGAATCCCATCTGGTCTAGAAATCTCATAATAATAGTGCTGGAAGCCTCATCATCTTCAACCACAAGGACTTTAACGGATTTTCGTTTGTCGACAGCCATGATATTTCTTCAAAAAAAAACAATAGAACCCTTAGCAGATCACTTTTACACCAGGTTTGGACTTAATTAAACCCTAAATGTTCAAGACTCTAAAGAATGATCGTTACCCCTTATGACCCAGAGTTATTGACGGTTGCAGATTGTATCCTTGTAGGATTATTTTTCTCTGGCTACCGTGCCGGGTTTGTTACGAAGTAAAACCCATTCATTGAGTTTTCTGACTTCATGGGGCTTTAATGTGTCAAGAAGGGATTTCGGGTCGGAGTGGTCTTCATCATTAACCACGAAACAATAGTTCCTTTCAATATAGGCCGCGACATGGGCCTTGAACTGTGGGAACTGGGAAAACATTTCACAAAAAATTTCGGCATGGTATTCTGCCTTGAGATTTTTTGGATCAAACCGGTAAAGTTTGATGTCCAGCTTCTTTTTAAAATCGGCTTTGATTAACAGGCCCATAATAAAATACTCCCATAAAAGGAAACCTGATTTTACAGGAAATCTGGAAAACCGCCAAAACCAATACAATATTTTTTTTAATCTCAACATGATCCTATCCATGCTACTCAGATAAAGTGAGAGTTAATAAGAGGTTAGCCAATAACTGAAGTCCTGCTCTCGCTAAATATGGCAGGAATTAAAACAACTCAAAGTCAAACCCCGATTGGATAGACTGTCCTCTTTTTCAAGGGGATAACTCATTACATTTGGAGATTCCATTCATGAACAAGGAAACTAAAATCAACCCCACTCAAAACCTGCTGGAATTTATTGACCGATCTCCTACTCCTTTTCATGCCGTGCAAGAGATGGAGGATTATCTTTCAGGGAAAGGTTTTAAGAAATTAAATGAAACGGACTTTTGGGACCTTATCCCAAATAACAAATATTTTCTTACCCGAAATGGTTCCTCTTTGGTCGCCTTTGAAGTGGGATCAAACCCCGGTGAAGGGTTTAAAATTATCGGTGCCCATACAGATAGTCCCAACCTCAGGCTAAAACCGAATGCGGGATATACAAATAGTGGTTATCTGCAATTTGGAGTAGAAGTTTATGGCGGAGTGCTTCTTTCTACCTGGACGGATAGGGACTTATCACTCGCAGGTCGTGTAATTTTAGGCGGAAAGAAGAAGCCCATTTCTAAACTAATTCGGTTTACACAACCGTTATTACGAATCCCCCAACTGGCCATCCACTTGAACCGCGATGTCAATAAAAAAGGGTTGATTCTTAATGCACAAATTCATTTGCCTCCAATTTTTTCATTGGAAAAGAAATCCTCTCCCGATGAGATACTTAAAAAAATGATCGCCCATGAACTGAAATGCCGACCCGCCGAGATTACGGGGTTGGAGCTATCGTTATATGACACGCAACCCGGCACAATTGCCGGCCCAGAAGGGGAATTTATTTTTTCCGGTCGGCTGGATAATCTTGCGAGCTGTCATTCTGCTATGCATGCGTTGGCAGAGTCCACCAGGAAAGATTCGGCAACAAAGGTGATCGCGTTTTACGATCATGAAGAAGTGGGCAGTGAAACCGCACAAGGAGCAGGATCACCTTTTCTGAAAGATGTATTGGAACGAATCGTCTCCCATGAAGATAGAGAAACTTTCTTCCGGGCAATGGCCAAATCATTCTTTATATCTGCAGATATGGCTCACGCTGTCCACCCCAATTATTCAGAAATGCATGATGCCCAGCATATGCCAATCTTAAACGCAGGGCCGGTCATCAAGAGCAACGCCAGCCAACGCTATGCAACGGAAGGATTGTCAAGTGCATGGTTTGAGGGGTTATGCAAAAAAGCCGGAGTACCGGTGCAAAAATTTGTAGTGCGGTCTGACCTGGGTTGCGGAAGCACCATCGGCCCGATCACCGCCGCCAACCTGGGAATCCGCACTGTAGACGTAGGAAATCCCATGCTGTCCATGCACTCCATCCGCGAAATGTCAGGATCAAAAGACCACGAATCATTGATCCGCGTTTTCAAAGAATTTTTCCGGCCAGCGGCCGGTGGCAAGTAGGCATGGATCGTTGGGCAAAGAGAACGTTTGCCAGCGGACTTGATATTTTCCCCAAGCTCTCGTACCCCGGAGGGGTATAAAGGTATTACAACTTACCCGCGGAGGGTCTCCGCCTGGACTTTGCGGATCGTTTCCATTACTTTTGGTTTTACGGTAGCCCAGCGGATATCCGTGTCTTTAGTTACCATGATTTCGTCTGCCATGATCCAGGCACTGTTCACCCCCGATATTGCCATCAAAGCCTGCGCCATAGGATGCAGTTCAGCCGTACCCGGCTCGGAAAAAGGCAGGCTTTTGCCATAAGGCAATAAAGCCTGACCCACCTTGAACGTGATAGTGTGCTCACTGCGTGTGGGTATAACGGTAATAGTCATAACATCCTCTGAAAAAATAATTCCGCTTATTGAATCAATGAATGGCCGAATTTATTCCGGGCCTCTTCAAGAATTTTTTGTGTCGCCTCTGCGGCCTGAGGAAGATTATCCTCTCTAAATAATTCCACGGCTCGGGAAAGGTTGAGAATCACCACCTTCTTAAAAGGAGGCCCCTTCTTATAATTATAATAAGCCCAACCCAAATTTCCATGGGCCTGCGCGTCCCCTTTTTTACGGTGAACAACAATATTAAGTTCCGCGATGGCATCGGCCCATCGTTCCTGACGATTATATACATTGCCCAAGGTAACCCGCATGTCCATATTAACGGGTTCCAATTCCACCGCCTTTTCAAGCGACTTTGCCGCCTGACTCAATTGAGTCAAATTCTTGTAGGCGATTCCCAGATTGTAATGGGCCACAGGGGATAATGAATTACCGGCAATGGATTTCTCGTAAGCCTTCACCGCTTCTTCAAACTTCCCCTCAGAACTAAACCGGTTGCCCTCCTCAAACCATTGTTCAGGAGATAGCCCCCAGACTGCGGAAACTTGAAATCCAAATAAAAATAATGCTAATAAAACAGCAATTCTCATTATCCATTTCCCTCAAACTGACATAAGGGCACCTCTAAAAATAGGGTAAAAAGTGGATGGATGAATTAAAATAAGTGAGTAGTTAGTTTTTTTGATTCCCTCCGCCCTGAAAGGAATGCAGCCATGACCCAACCCGGATTTTTTGATCTCGATAACCGTTAT
>JABIXH010000027.1 GCA_018664975.1 Nitrospina sp.
ACGGAAACCATGCCGATTTCAGATCCGGAAAAAAATGCTTCCAACAGTATTCCCAGTAGTACTAGTATGAGGGTAGTCGCGAAATCCATCAGTCGTCCTGAGCCTTATCTTGATCCTCATCAAGCGATGGATGCGGGGGCGGACTCAAAAGGGTGAGGAAGAGACTCAATATTCTTGACCCCTTCATTTTTTCAACACGAAATTTGAATCTGTCAACGGTGGTTGATTCGCCTGACCGGGGAATTCGTCCGAATAACCCAAATACATAACCACCAACGGTATCGTATCCATTTTTGGGCAATTCGCTTTGAAAGCTTTCATTGAATTCAGCCAAACTATAAGCCCCTAAAATGCGATAATGGTTGTCATTCAATTTTTTGCATGGAAGTTCATCTTGCCGCATTTCACTGTCTATTTCGCCGACCAGTTCCTCAATGATGTCTTCGAGCGTGACCAACCCACAGACGCTTCCATATTCATCCAAAACGATAGCCATATGCCGCTTTAATTTTCGGAACTCTTCAAGCATTTCCTTTATTTTTTTTGACTGCGGAACTGAAACAGCGGGGTGCAAAATGCTTTTCAGGTTTACCTTTTCACGAGATAAATGTTTAAGGCGTGTCAGGTCTTTGGTAAATAGAATTCCAAGAATCTCGTTTTCCTCGGCATCGTAAACGGGAACCCGCGAATAAAAATTTTCTATAATTCGAGGCAGAATGTCATCCAGGCTGTCTTCGATATTTACGGTGAACATATCAATTTTAGGAGTCATGATTTCTTCAACGGTCGTGTCACCAAATTCAATAACATTCTGGATCAATTCCCGTTCATCCGAGTCGATAACCCCTTCTCCTTCGCCGACCTGAACCATGGTTCGAAATTCCTCATCGGTAATGGGAGACTCTTTAATCCCATGAGGTAAAAACCCCATCGACCCGATGATCTTTTCTGTCCATACTGTAAATAGTTTTTGGGCGGGTTGCACGAGTTTGGCAAAGCCCATTAAAGGATATGCGGAAAACAAGGTATAGGGTTGGGCAAACTTAATTGAAATGCTCTTTGGGATTATATCCCCGAAAATTAGCAGGAGAAAAGTGCTCAGGCCAATCGCGATTCCGACCCCGATGTTACCAAAAATGTTTATCGCTACCGAGGTGATCACAACAGAAATTGCAATGTTGACAAACTCATTGCCAATGTAAATGGTGATGAGTAACTCGCGTGGTTTTTCCAGAAGGGAGTTTACCAAACGGCCGAGGCGTCCTTTTTTTTCTAACATCTCATTGAGTTGAAGAGAGTTTAGAGAAAAATAGGCGACCTCACAGGCGGAGAAAAAGGCAGAACACAGAAGTAGAAATACGAGTATCAGTGAACGGGCAAATAATGAATCGTCCAAAACTTTTAAGAAACCTCAAGCTTGGCGGGCGCTTCCAAATCGAGATTACTATGAAACGATTTAGAATTTTGCAAATCTGGGTTGAAAACTATAGGGCTGAACCTAAAAATGATTGAAGCCCTCGGACTCTGGAAGAAAAATGTTTCTTCCATCATTCGTTTTAAGTGTTACTTTTTTAGACTTGAGAGTAATCTCCCCGATTTGTGTGACAAGCGCTTTGGCCTTTAGAAACTGTCTTTTTAAATTTTTAACACCATCAGCGGATAAAGTAAACAGTAATTCATAATCCTCTCCGCCATTTAAAAGAAACGGGAGGGGATTGATCTTGCCCCTGGTGCAGGTGCGGGCAAACTCCGGTGATTGGGGGAGTTGGCTTTCCTCAATCCTTGCCCCTACCTTGGAGGCTTTGCAAATATGGTGAAGATCTTGTGCCAGACCATCACTGATATCAATCATGGAAGTGATGTTTATTCGAGATCGGGCCAAAATATGAGCTTCCTGAACTCTTGGGGTTGGGTCCAGATGCCTCCCTATCAGATATTTATGATCCTTATCCCTCTTTATCTTTTTACTTAATAATTTTAAACCCAGACTGGAGTCCCCCAAAGTACCCGTTACGAAAATGAGATCACCAGGTTTGGCACCTCGGCGGGTGAACACGCGATTTGCTTCGCCGATGATCGCGACATTTATGAAAAAACTGTTGGGGGATGAAACGGTATCTCCGCCAGCAAGCTCGACCTCGAACCGCTTGCATATTGTGTTAAATCCGGCGTACAGCTTGTCCAGAAAAGTTACTGAAATCTTTTTTGAAATGCCTAAAGTCACGAGGACTCTTTTAGGAACTCCCCCCATAGCGGCGATGTCACTGAGGCTGACGGATAATGCTTTTCGACCAAGTTCTTCAGGGGTTGTGGTGGATAGATTGAAGTGGATGCCTTCGACCAGTGCATCGGTGGAGATGACTTCTTTTGCTCCGGTTTTAACGGGATAAACCGCACAATCATCGCCAATACCCAGAATCGAACTGGATGCTTGAAATTTTAACTTTGAAGTCAGACGATGGATGAGTCCGAATTCACCCAGTTCTTTAATTTTACTCATAAACGGTGGTCAAGCTTGATATTGTCAAAGGTGTTTCCCTCATGGTACCAAAAGGAACGCTAAAAGCCACGCTGACAATTTATTGAGGCTTGAAAAAGTCCTGAGCCAGGGCATCGACATCAAATTTCTTTTCAATTTTAATGGTAATTTTATTTCCTTCCTCCAAGTCGGCTTTTTTGAAATCATGAACCGAACATGTCATTTCCACATGTTCTCCAGTTTCCGGAACCCAGATAGTGAGTTCTCTGAACTGGTCAGCTTTATTGGGGGGAGTATTAACTTCTGTGATTTCTCCATCTAACAGAATCATGTGTCCTTTCTGCAACCTGTATGATTGCCTATATTATGCGGAACAACTGGTTTGTTGGCTGAGAAATGATTCCGGCGTATCTTGCGAATAGTACTCCGCATCGATCCTGAATTTCTCAAAAATTTCCGGTTGTGTTTGATAGGGATTCTCCAGAATAATTCTAAGGCGTTTGATCTCAGAAAAATCCGACTCCTTGAGTGCTTTATCGAGAGCGGATTGAATTAAATGATTCCTCAAAATAAATTTTGGATTAACGGAATCCATTTCTACTTTTCGTTCTTCCTGACTTATGCCTTCACGCTTAGCCAGTTCAAGATATTGGTTCAGCCATGACCGCAATTCATTGTTTTGTGAGCGGCTTGTGCCGGGGTAATCTGCGAGAAATCTGAAAAAATTGGTGTAGTCGAGTTGCAGGTCCTGAAGAAGGTGGAACATTTTTTGAACCAATTGTGTGAACTCGGAGTCTAGAATAGCGAGTCCCAGTTTATCACCCATCTCTTCACGATAGAATCGATTGAAAGTGGGCTGATATTGTTTCATTTCTTCTTCCAGGTTTTCCGCGCCCACCAAAGGAACGAGAGTTTCTGCCAATTTGTTGAGATTCCAGAAACCTATTTCAGATTGTTGGCTGTAGGCGTATCGACCGTGCGTATCAGAGTGATTGGGAGTATGGCTGGCAACAAAACGGTCCATAAACCCATAGGGGCCATAATCAAAAGTAGTGCCGGTGATGCACATATTGTCGGTGTTCATCACACCATGAATGAATCCGACCGATTGCCATTTAGCGATAAGTTTTGCGGTGCGTTGGACGGTACGTTGAAAGAATATTCGATACCGGTCAGACTCCTGAGCAATATCCGGGTAATAGCTTTCAATGGCAAACTCCAGCAGTCGCTTCACATTTTGGGCCTGCCCGGTATAGTGAAAAAACTCAAAACTGCCAAACCGGATATGTGAATCGGCGAGTCGCACCAGTATCGCCGCCAACTCTGGCCTTTGCCGGTATATCAATTCCCGGATTCCGATGATTGCCAAAGAACGGGTGGTCGGTATTCCCAGTCCGTTTAAAGCTTCGCTGGCCAAATGCTCGCGGATGGAGGATTGAAGAGTGGCCCTCCCGTCAAAACCTCGGGCAAACCGGGTAGGACCCGCACCTTTAAGGTGAATATCCCATATTTCCTGCTTCTGGTTCTGAACCTCACCCAATAAGAGCCCTCGCCCGTCTCCCAGCCTGGGATTGTAAGAACCAAACTGATGGCCCGAATACGCCATGGCAAGGGGTTGGGCACCCTCCAGCGGACAATTGCCGCTAAACCGGTCCAGGAAATCCTTATTCTCCTCTTCATCAGGGGCCAGGTCTATTAATTGAGCGGCTGAGGGGGAAAAATCAATCAGATACGGGTCCGTCACCGGGTCAGGGGACTTGGCTTGATAAAACTCAGGCCCTAGTTCGGTAAACCGGTTGCGAAAATTCAGATTTTTGGAATTTGTCAAGGGATAACGGCGATCTTCGGGTTTGGATTTCTGTGAAAACTATAAGTGTAGTTATGTGGATGGGGAATAGAGGGGAGAGGATTCTTTTTTCTTAGTTGGCGTTGTTCCCGGTGACTACCCTCAAGCTTAGAATGGAGTTGAGGCTCTTGCAAATTTCCCACATCCAAACCAATTGATAAAGCGCGGATTATTTTAGTCATCTCAGGCTGATAATATAATTAGCTTGTTCAGGCTAACCTGCCTGTGCCAATATAATCCCAGTTCAAATATTTATACACTTTAATGGGAGGCTTGAACATGCGAAATTTCTTGGCAACATTCGTGTTAATCAGTTTATGGATGGTTTCATCAGTGGGAGCACAGGGAACCATTAACAACTCTTCGATAGGCCTGACGACTCCGCAAGCGGGAAAATTCACCAACCTGGAGGCAACGACCCAAATCAAACTGGGAGCCGATACGGTGACGGATTTTGATGACCTCGATAGCAAGACGGTGAAATCCAGCGCGACCGACTCCACCGCAGGGTTTTTGACTGATGAGTTACAGGCGGGAACAAACGTGACGTTTTGGGAACTGAAAATATAACAATATCCGTTCCGGACAAACTCACCACTACAGGCGATTTATTGTATAACAATGGCAGTGTAGAAACCTCACTGGCAATAGGAAACCCCGGTCAAATCCTCACAAATATAGCCGGTGTTCCGGCGTGGAGTAATCCTTCTGAAGGCGACAAGCTTTTCAACTCCAACGTGTTGTTGAATGCCTACCGCACAGCGGAAAATGGAAATGGCGGTGCAGGTCTCCCCATATTAAATATGATCAATGGAATAGCGGATGCGTTTGAATTTGTTACAGGGGTCGATGCCGCAGTATCGTCGAATGCAGTCTATGACCCCACCAACGATTTATATAAGCCCACCGATGACGGCAGTGGTTTCACAACTCCCATGATTACTTTTGATGGGACGAATGATTATTTAAGTGTTGCGAGTTCAACACTTGGACACAGTGATGGAAAGTCGTTTTTGTTTTCAGTATGGTTTAATACTACAAATACTTCTTCACAACGTTTTGTTTCCGCCTCAACGCAGGAAAGATTTGCTATAATGCATGAAAGTAACAGAATCCGCGTCTTTTTAGTAAATCCATCCGGTACAGTCATCGCCGACCTCACATCCTTGCCGAAGAATACTTGGATATTTCAACACCTGCTAATTTGGCCAAATTTTATGATAATGGCAATCCGGTTGACCTAGGGGAAAACGGTTCGAATCCAACGCAAAACGAGCCGATTATTTTCCTAAATAACCCAACAGCTACTTGGCAAAACAACCTGGGTTCGGGCGGAAACTTTACGGAGAATGGTGCCTTGACAGACGGGACAGATATTACGATACCCGGCATTCCCAATAACCTGACCTTGATCTCCCACTCCCAAACCGCCAAGACATCTCCAGAAGATGCGAACATTCTGTTATTGGCAGAAGGGGATATTGATCTTAATAGTGGCGACCTCAAGACTTCTGTCAGTAAGGATGGGGGAACCATATTTACCGAGGTCACCGCGCTGGAAGAAGTTGGAGATTTTGAAAAAGGACAATTGTACACGGGGACGGTTAGCCTTCCTGCCGGAACAAGTACAAACATGAGATGGAAGGTGGAGACCGATAACAACAAAGACCTTAACCTGCACGGCGTGGGATTGGAGTGGCGTTAGATAGTTAGCGGTTTTTAAATGAAGGGGCGGAGCTTGCAGCTCCGCCCTTTTTGTTTCAACGAGCCCACCCTTCGACTGGCTCAGGGTGACAAATGGAAAATGACCCTAACATCAATTCCTAACACTATTGGGCTTGAGTCTTTGTGAAAGAGGGAACTTAAAAACCAAACCTCACAGGATCGTCATCGCGAGCCGCGAAGCGGCGTGGTCGTTATGTTCTTCTTTAGTCTTCGTGCCCGTGTTATATCCTCTTCTCTTGTCCTCATGCCCCGCAGGGGTAAAACGGCTAGATCCAGCCCACTAGCGTGGGAGGCCAATAGCTTGTTGAGCCGTAGGAGCGTTTGTCCGCAAAGTAAAGATATTGCAATCTACCGGGACTGGATTGCTTCGCCTTGCTCGCAAAGACGGGCTATGCAAAGGTACTTCTAGGGGACGGTTATTCTATGCTCTGTACCAGCCACGAATGGGGTTTTTCCTGATGCGTGTGGAACCAGAATACGGCATTGATATTGAAATGCACCAGCCAGGCGGCGCCTTCTCCTTGTTGACAGATTTTTTTCTGGTATCGATCTTCTATGGCTGATAATTGGTCGCAGGTAGTGGTGGTCCAGTAATAATGACCGAGACCATCGTCAAATATGGGATGGATCCAGGCCTTTTTCCCGCTGGCGTTGACAATGCGCTCGGGATAAATAAGCGTTTTCAGTTCCGGCAGGGTAGGCAGACGCCAGTCGGAACTGCCGGCAAAGGTTTCTGCCGCCGCAAAAGCCAGAGAATCTTTTAGTTTTAATTTATTTAAGGTGCCTTTTTTAAACCAGCGCAGTTTGTTCACGGTGTCTGTTACCGTTCCGTCCCCGTTATCAACAAAACTGGCTTCAGGAAGCTCTTCGAGAACGCTCTCATTCACTTTTCGACAATCTTTAAGCATGGAGGCGGCGCCAGGGCAGGCGTTCAAGATGGAAAAGTGATCCATCTTTTTCATCATCTCACAAATATCTGCGGGTTTACATTTGGCAAAAGAAGGAATCGCCTGGGCTAATAAAACCATTAACGTTAAAAGCACGATTCGCATATTCAACTCCTGGTTTGGAAAAGATTATTTGGGCAAAGAAACGGCTGGACCGTTTTAGTGGTTTTCAATTTTAAATTCAAAGTTGAGGATACTATAAATTTCAAACTCAGGTAAACATAAAATCGGCTCTTAAATTTTGTTGGAAAACGGGTTTATTTTATTTGTTATTTCCGAATGTAATTCGATCCAGCTCCAAAAAGGCTTCTTGACCTTTCATTTCCAGAAAATAATCTGTATTGACTATCCGGTTACTCGAAGGGTCCAGGTTGATATTTATAACCGGAGTTCCCCGTTCCATAAAATGGAGAGCAATATAGTCATTGGTAGGGACAGCACCTGAGCTCCCCACCAGAATTGCCAAGTCTAGAGGTTCCTGTACAAACCTTTTAAAACACCCTTCTTGCTCCGGGTGGCCGCTGTATTCGCCATCTCCAAACATCAAGATATGCGGACGGGCAATTCCCCTACAATTCCTGCATACCGGATAATTGCTGGCTTTCATGGAGTCTGTATTCAGGTCGCAGAGAGGTACGGAGAGATCTTCCCAGAATTGGTAGCTACAGGTATCGAGGCATTGCAAGCGCCACATGGAACCGTGGACCTCCAGGATCTTGTCTTCCGGGCACCCCGATCTTAAATGAAACCCATCGGTATTGGTGGTGTGGATGAACCCATCCTGAATCTGGAGCCATTTGTTGATGATTCTGTAGCCCTCATGAGGTTGGTTTTCTTCCGCGTTACGACGTCGCCATTCATAGAAGGCCCAGGCGTGTGGCAATTCATTGCGGAATGCCCAGGGACTGGCCAGATCCTGAGCTTGCAGATTTTTCTCCTTGAAGGGAGGAAAGTTTTTCCAATAGCCGTCTTTATCCCTGAACGTGGGGATGTTGGAATCCGCACTCATGCCGGCACTGGTTAAAAACAGCGTACGGTTTGATTTTTTAATCAGGTCAGATGCCTTGTGTAAAATTTCAAGCTGTTCCATCCCACTCCTTATGAAACTGATCCAGATACAATTGCATATACTGGTGCCTTCCTTCCGCAAGGATTTTACCAGAGGCCGTATTCATCCGGTCTTTTAGTAAAAGTAGTTTTTCGTGAAAATGGTTGATGGTGTGTCCTGTATTTTTTTTGTATTCCGCAAAACTCTGATGCATGACAGGGGGTTCATCCGGATGATACATCAAACGGTTTTTATGTCCGCCGTAGGCGAAGGTGCGGGCGATACCCATGGCCCCAATGGCATCCAGTCGATCGGCATCCTGCACCACTTTTCCTTCCAGTGTTTTCATGGGAGTGGGCACTCCCGCTCCCTTATAGGAAATGCTGGCAATGATTTCAATAACCGGCTCAATCACCTCGCGCTCGACTTGATTTTCCAGGAGAAACTGTTCCGCTATTTTTGGGCCTATGGAATCATCCCCATTATGGAACTTCCAATCGGCAATATCGTGGAGCAGGGCTGATAGTTCAACGATTGCCAGGTTCGCCCCTTCCTGCTCGGCGATATTTTTTGCCAGATTCCATACTCTATAGATATGCCACCAGTCGTGGCCGGAACCCTCTCCAGCAAGCTTTGCTTCCACAAACCGGCAGGTTTTATCTATAATAGAAATCGTCATGGCATGATAACTTTGTGATTCATAAATTAGAATATCATTTCATATCCTGATTTTTGGATCAATGGTCATTTGAGAATCTGTTCTATGAAAATTACCGGCAATAAAAATTTAAGTTATGTGGCAGAAGACACCTTTCTCCATAGGTTAAGACCGGAAGTTAAAATCATTGTTGCTTTAATCCTGATCTCGGCATCGGGGTTGGGCAATGGCAGGTCTCTCGCTATGGTTGGTGTGTTGTCCCTGCTGGGTGTTATTCTAGCCGGGGTATCTTTTAAACAAATTCTTCATATTCTCAGGCGGATGGCCTGGTTTTTCCTCGCCATTGCTGTGTTTCCCATTCTGTTCACCCCCGGATTTTATATTGAGCTTCCTGTGTGGTTTCCCATCCGTATTTCCCGTGAAGGTTTGTTCCTGGGGATAGAATCCTCCGCACGATTGATCAATGTCCTGCTTGTTTCATTAGTGCTGACGCGTACCACTTCAACTTCCGATGGGATAAATGGACTGGAAAAGCTTCTTGGGCCTCTGGCTCACCGTTTCCCGATAATTCGTGATCTGTTTGAGGTGACTTTGTTGTCGGTGCAGTTTTTGCCGATGATTTTTGCAAGGACCGAAGAGCGTTTTGCCGACCTTCGAAAAAATGAGGAGGAAGCAGGATTTAAAAAATTGCGCGCTATGTGTGAATCCATCCTGCAATTCATTGTGGAAATTTTTTCAGATGTGGATCGTTACCAGCCTACTCGGCGTGGGGCCAGCGAGCAATAAAATATTTTTGTATTCAGTTTTTATCTCGGCATTAAGACCTGTTTGTTTCCAAGAAGAAAAAGCAACCCTCTTAATACTTCTAGGCATTATAGCGGAGATACTACTGGCCCTAGCCTGGTAGACTTTATGCTGATGGCCGGTTGTGCAGACCGCACTCTTTATGCTCGGGGTTTTCCCACCACCAGCGTCCTGCCCGGATGTCTTCTCCTTGTTCCACGGGCCGTGTGCAGGGGGCGCAACCAATGCTGGGATAACTTCTCCTGTGCAGAACGTTGATGGGCACGCTATTTTCTATGATGTAATTCATGACCTGCTCTTCGGACCATTCTGCCAGAGGATTGATTTTTATTAATGGCGGGTGATCCGGATCTTCTATGACTTTGGGAATGTCGGTGCGGGTAACATTTTGATCCCGCCTTAACCCTGTCACCCAGGCCTTCAGTTCTCCCAATGCCCGGTTCAGCGGTTCAACTTTCCGAATACGACAACATTCCTTGCGGTTTTCCACGCTTTCGCGGAAGGAGAAAAATCCTTTTTGCCGAACCAGATTCTCCACCTCACTTTTATCCGGAAAATAAGTTTTGATCTCAAGCCCATATTTGGAGCGTACTCTCTCCATGAGGTCATAAGTTTCTTCATGGAGCCTGCCGGTATCGAGGGTGAAAATCGTTATGGGTTTACCCAGCTTGGCGATCATGTCTATGAGGACCATATCTTCCATGCCAAAGCTGGACGCCAACCCAGCTTCAAGGCCAAATTGGTCCATGCTCCAACTTAACAGTTCTTCAGCAGACTTGGATTCAAAATCTTTGGATTGTATTGTCATAATAGGCTTCCACTTGACAGGGGTATGAATTGGTTATAAAACTGCGAGCATCTGGGTTCGTGCGCTAAATACTTTTTCATGACCGCATAAAAAAAGCAAGTAGTGAATAAAAAAGCGATGTCTTTCCATTTAAAGTGGCTGGGTTGTTTTGCCGCTTTCCTGTGGCGTGAATCAACAATGTTTTATTCCATAACAAATAAATCAAAACCTATAGTGAAAACTATTTTATTTTTTTGTATTTTGCTTTTGGGGATTCTGCCTGCTTCGCATGGAGAGGCTGGAATTCTGGATCAAGTTGAGAAAGAGTTGGTGGAACTTGCTGACCGGGTGCGTCCCGCAGTAGTCAGTCTGTCTCCTTATATTGCCAAAGGGGCTGTTGGGCAGGGATTGCCCAATAAGGGAAGGCCGGCTAATGCCGGAGCAGGGGCTATCTACAATGCTGAAAAGGGACTTGTGGTCACAAATAGCCACGTGGTGCGCAATGTTGAAAAAATCAAGGTCACTCTTAAAGATGGTCGGGAGATAATTGGCGAAGTGTTGGGGGCTGACGAAGACACCGACCTGGCGGTGGTTCACATCGAATCGGATATACCGTTGACAGAGGTCCAGTTCGGTGATTCCAGTAAAATCCGGATCGGACAGTTGGTGGTTGCGGTGGGGAATCCCTATGGTCTCAACGACACCACCACTTTTGGCATTATCAGTGGTTTGAAGCGAGAAAATATAAACCTCTCCCGTTATGAAGATTTTATACAAACGGATGCTTCTATCAACCCCGGTAATAGTGGCGGACCGCTCCTGAATATAAAAGGCGAAGTGATTGGCATCAATACAGCGATCATTAATTACGCCCAAAGTATTGGATTTTCCATTCCTTCGAACATGGTCAAGCACATAGTGGAACAACTGGCGGAGCATGGCGAGGTGCATCGAGGCTGGCTGGGAGTTGGGATAGACCCGGTTTCGGAGGAGGTTGCTAAAAGAACAAAGGGTCAGGAAGGGGTTGGAGTCATCATCAACTCTGTTTTTGAGGGGGACCCGGCCCACCAGGCCGGACTTAAAATTGGTGACATCATTTTGAAGATTGGTGGGGCAGAAATTAATTCTCCAAATAGCATGATCCGGGTGATTGGTGCCATAACTCCTGGGCAGACTATCAATCTGGACATCCTCCGTCAGGGAAAGCACAAGATAATGCCCGTCAAATTGGAATCGAGAAAGAAAAGAACCACTCAATTAGCCAAACTGCCTCCTATGAGTCCCTCTGGATTGGGATTCATGGTGTTAGACCCTGAAAAGGGCAGTAAGCAGTCTGAAGGAGTATTGGTTTCCCAGGTCACACCTGATAGCTCGGCCGCTTCAAAGGGTTTGCAGTTGGGCGACCTCATTTTGGCGGTTAACGGAGAGAGTATAAAAAACCAGCATGAGTTTGACAGGATAGTAGGGGAAGTGAAGAAAGGAAGCTCGATTTTTCTGCTGGTTTGGAGAAATGATGAAAAATTTCACTTGGGGCTTGTAAGGGAAAATTAAATTTGTTAAAGTTGCGCACCCAAAATGCGATATTAGTATTTGCAGGGGAATATTTTTTAAAAATATAGATATTTTAAACCTTTTGAAATAAAAGGAGTAATGTTTATGCGGTCCGCCATAAAGGGGTGGAAGGGGCCGCTAATATGATTTAGAAAAAACAACATCTAACGGTTTTTATTTAGCCATTTTTAGACGCACTACTTAGGAGGTAGAAATGTTCGGTGTCAAAAAGGGGTGGAAAAACTGGTATGCGTTGGCTGTCGTTCTTATGGCCCTGGGGCTTTGTGTCCCTGCTGGGGCTTTGACGACGGATCATTCGCATGGCAGTCACAATTCTGGCAATGTTGCGGTTGATAAACCCGCATGGTTAGAAAAGCTTGAAAACCAAGTCGACCATGAAGAATTAATGGGCGGCATGGAAGGTAGACAGGACAAAATGGACCAGACCTTCATGAAGGTTATGGACCAGTTAAAGTCTAAACTTAAAGAACACGCCAGCCCGGCTTCTGCTGGTGGCGGGTTCCACGATTCCTGGGCAGGCCATCAGTTGGGCCAAAGTTATCTCCTCGGACCCACGGAAGCAGCCTCGAAGGTTTATAAAGGCGCCCATTGCCCCAGTAATGCTCCCGTAAAGTTATATGAGGTTTCTGCAATTAATGTGGAAATTGCCCTCAACCAATGGGGCGATTATTACCCAGGCTATATGTATGTCCTGGATAATAGAATCGATGATGTTCGCGCCGAAGAAGAAAAGAACGCTGCGGCTCGCGAAGATGCGCTTGATCCCGGTGCTGTGAGCAACGGTCTCCAGGGTGACGCGATTCAACCTTTTGTCATTCGTGCCAATCAGGGAGATTGTCTGCGCATCAAATTCACCAACAGACTGGAAGATGAAGATGCCGGTTTTCAAGTGAATGGTTCTGCGATGATTATCAGCTCTACCGGTCAGCCTGATACAGCGGCTACTCCGGGAGCGATTGTTGCCGCGGAAGAAACACAAGAATACGAGTGGTACATTCCTATTGATGAGCAGGAAGGCGGGCACATGATCCAGAATCATGCGGGTCGTGATCCTTCTTCTCTGGGATTGATCGGTACCATGATTGTTGAGCCCATGGGTTCAAAATACATGGATCCATGGACCGGTGGCCCACTTGAAAGCGGCTGGATGGCCATGATCACTAATGATGATGCTCGGGATTTCCGGGAATTTACACTGATGTATCATGAGGTTGGCGATGAGTCTTTTCGCCCACTCAATCGTCATGGAGAAATGATTCCTCAGCGTGACCCGCAGACAGATGCGTATCGTCCTTCTGCTCGCGCAATGAACTTCCGCTCTGAGCCGTTTGGTATTAACAACCTGGCTCAACAGGAAAAAAAGTTTCACTTTGAAGATGAGTCTCTGGCTTATAGTTCCTATACCTTCGGAGATGCTCCAACAACAATTCCTCGCTCTTATCTGGGCGATCCGGCTAAATTCCGTCTCGTGCATGGCGGTGGTGAAGTGTTCCATTCTCATCATCCGCATGGAGGAACCATTCGCTGGACTCGTTCCCCTCAACGGGAAGTACAGCTTAAAAACCTGACCCAGGCCGCTTATGATGGTCCGGTCAAGTTTCCTGTAGTTCGTACCACCACCGACCGGGTTGACGTGGAAGTTATTGGTCCGTCTGAGGTGGTTGATCTTGAGACTGAGTGCGGATCAGGACTTTGTCAACGCTTGGCAGGGGACTTCTTGTTCCATTGTCATGTTGCGCATCATTACGTAGCGGGTATGTGGGGCTACTGGAGGGTTTACAA
>JABIXH010000263.1 GCA_018664975.1 Nitrospina sp.
CGAATCATCCACACATCGGCATTCAGAAGGCTGGAATATAAAACCCAGGTATTCGTCTACCATGAAGGCGATTATTACCGAACTCGTCTTACCCACTCCCTTGAAGTCGCGCAAATTGCCCGTTCTATTTGTAAATCCCTTCAACTTAATGAAGACCTTGCGGAAGCTGTAGCTCTGTCTCATGACTTGGGTCATCCACCTTTTGGTCACACGGGGCAAAATGTTTTGAATCGGTTGATGAAAGGTCACGGAGGCTTTGAACATAATAGGCAGAGCTTAAGAATTGTGAAACTTCTCGAAAAACGTTATCCCGAATTTGATGGACTTAACCTGACCTGGGAGGTGATGGAAGGAATAAGTAAACACACCCGGGATGAAGAAAACCCTGTCACTTCTGACAAAAAGGTTCGTTTCCCTTCCTTGGAAGCGCAGGTAGCAGACTTAGCTGATGGCATTGCCTACAATGCCCATGATCTGGATGATGGAATCACATCCAACCTGCTTGACCTGAGTCAGTTAAGAAAGGTCGCGCTCTGGAAAGAAAATGAAAAAAAGTTTGATGAGAAATATACGGGGCTGGACTTTAAGCTGAAAAAATATCAGGTGGTTCGAAGCATTATCAATGAAGTCATCAGCGATTTTTGCCAGGCTACTTTAAAGAACCTCAAACGGTATAAAGTAGCAACGGTCCATGATGTGCGATGTGCTCCCATTCGAATTGCAGGGTTTGGAAAAAATGTCGCAGAAAAGAATAAGGAATTAAAACAATTTCTTCATAAAAATATGTATTCCCACCGCAAAGTTTTACGTATGGAATTTAAAGCTGAGCGCACGCTGGAAGGAATCTTTAAGGCCTTTATTAAAATGCCTGAACTCCTTCCTGAATCGGTTCAGAAAAAGTCAGAATGGGGAGGTTCGCTTGAACGCCGAACTTGTGATTATGTCTCAGGAATGACGGATCGCTATGCGATTAACGAATATAAAAATCTCTATTCAGTGGATGAAGGAATTTAAGAGTAGTTATCTTGCTGAAATCAATAAATAAAAATGGATAAGATACAAGCTATCTGTGTTTTTTGCGCATCGAGTGACGCTGTGGATGATTTGTTCAAAAACACAGCATTGGATCTAGGCCGGGAACTGGGAAAGAGGGGCATTGATCTGGTTTATGGCGGAGCTTCGATAGGATTGATGGGTTGCGTAGCTCGTGGAGTGCATGAAGAGAAGGGGCGGGTGATAGGTGTCTTGCCAGAATTTTTTAAGACCAAGGATATTGAATATTCCGAAGCCGATGAGTTGATCGTTACGCGGGATATGCGTGAACGAAAAGCGGTGATGGACCAACGATCCGACGCATTCATCGTCTTACCCGGTGGTATAGGTACTTATGAAGAAGCGATAGAAATCCTTTCCATGCGCCAACTGCGTCAAACCGAAAAGCCTCTGGTTTTTATCAATACTCAGGGCTTTTATGAAGGACTGCATGCAAACTTTAGGCAAATGGTGGAATTGAAATTTGCCAAACCCCATATTCTAGATATGTACGCAATGGTTCCCGATCCACAAAGTGCATTGGAATATCTGCTCAACTACTAGGCGTGTACCCCTACGGGGCATGAAATTAATGTTGGGGATATAACATACCCCTACGGGGCATGAAATTAATGTTGGGGATATAACATACCCCTGCGGGGCATGAAAGCTAAGATGAAATACCACAGGGCCAGCTGGCAATTCAACAGAGCCGTTGGATACGGCTACGTAGATCAATGTTGAAGTCGCAACCCAAAGCGGACATTAACCTAATTTATGAGCCAAGAGAATCTTTTTAAAAATGAGAGGCCACATGCCAGAAGCATCTAAAGGTGTACTTGCTCACCCAGTTCTGGGATACGGATTTCGCCTCTTCTTTCTTTTAGGTGCTCTATATAGCATTATCAGTTTGCTGATATGGGGTGGGTTTTATGCCGGGTTAGTCACGCCACCTTTATTCATGGTTGATCCTGTATCGTGGCATGCACATGAGATGATCTATGGTTTTACCATAGCAATTGTTGCGGGATTTTTGCTTACGGCTGTGGCGAATTGGACAGATAGTACACCTGTGCGGGGATTTCATTTGCTAGGGCTGGGCCTACTCTGGCTAGCCGGGCGCATAGTTATGAATTTTGATCTTGGTTTTTCAGAGGTTGTCATTTTAATTTTTGAGGGAGCGTTTATTTTTACGCTAGCATTCAGCCTATCTATTCCTCTTTTTAAAACATGGGATAAGCGCAATTTCGTATTTCTGGTGTTACTAACCATTTTATTTGCATGCGACATGCTCTTCCTTATAACTAAAGAGCGAACATCACTATATGTTGCTGTGATAATTATTGTTGCTATGATTTCTCTGATTGGCGGACGGATTATTCCGGCTTTTACTGTGGATGCTTTACAGCAACGCGGAGAAGAAGTCCACGAGACACCGCAGGGAAAATTGGATGTTCTTGCTATCCTATCGTTGTTACTGATTATTCTGGTACTGGTATTTTTTAAACAGGAAGAAGCTATTCTTGCCGGGGCGGCCTTTTTATCCGCGATCATTCATGCACTGCGTCTGCGGCGTTATCATACATACAGAATATTGGATGATCCTATGGTCTGGATTCTTCATGTCGGTTATAGCTGGATAATTCTAGGGTTATTTCTTTTATGTATCTCAGCACTGGGTTTTGTTCCTTTCTCTATTGCGCTACATGCTTTTACCGCGGGGGCTATTGGCTCTATGACGCTCGGAATGATGTGCCGTGTTACGCTGGGCCATACTGGACGAAGCAAGGTCGCTACAAATCTGACAAAATTAAGTTTTTACCTGTTGCAGTGTGCAATTTTTATTCGAGTATTTGGTCTGTTGATTGCGCCGGACTATAGCATTGAGTGGATTATGAGTTCCTCTACACTTTGGATACTTAGTTTTGCGCTTTATATTTTGATTTACTCCCCGATGCTATTGAAGCCAGACCTTGATGAAATGGCCACTTAGCAGGACTGGTTAGATCAGTGTTACGTCGATCAGTTGAAATGGCAGCTGGTTTCAGGCATAGGGCTAAGGAAGTGGATTGGTAATTACTTTCTCTGCCGGATCTTGCCGATAAAAATCCTGTAAAACCTGATAAAGTTTTGGATGATGGCGTTTCATTTTTTCGGGTTTACAAAAAAAATGTTCAGTCATTACTGCGAAAAATTCAGATTCATTCGTTGCCGCATAAC
>JABIXH010000142.1 GCA_018664975.1 Nitrospina sp.
AAAGGCCCTTTGTCGGCATTAATTTTTTTCCCCTCCTCAGTATAAATATTGTACTGAGGGGCACCCTCTTTGTGGGAAGTGACGAATAGAACCTTCATATCTTTTAAATGAAGTATCAGGTTGTTGCCATCGGCAAACTTGCCAGATCTTGCATTGTACGCCCCCGCTGATTTTGGATTAACCAGAACTGCCACTTTGCCCGGCCCCCCCTGCTTTACGCCACAATAGGTCGCAACTGTTTCCTGATAGATCGGTGGAAGGGAACTCACATCTGCATCGCATCCTGGTAATGCTCCGATTTTAACCAGAGGGCTGGTCACTTTCGCCCAACCATTCCAGTCAGCAGGAAACTTGCCCGTTTCCTCGGCTCCCACATGAACCACTTCCAGGACAAATAGAAATAAAATTGAAATCACCGCAATCCGTATTCTTGTTTGCATCATTTCCTCCTCATAATGATAAAATTTACCGCAAAAAGTCCAAAAGCAAAATGATTTCACCTTCAACTAGCGCAACGCCCCATATGTCATTAGGTTGCCGACACTTTTCAAGAAATCTGGGCAGAGGCCGAATGCAGTCTATAGGCAAGATCCGGACTTCTTCAACTTCATCGACTAAAATTTTGGCCCCGCTTTTCAAAAATAAAATCCGGGGAGCCTGATAAGTTATCTGACAATCAGGAAAAGAAAACTCTTCATTAAAACGGACGATGTTTTTCCCAACGTCTTCAATGCGATCAGGATCTGCCACCTCTTTAATCTGTTCCATATCCGCCCCAAACCGAACTCCCTTGACACTAAATATCAGAGCATGAAGCTCATCTACAGAAGATTCGCAGTCTTCTTCATTAGCGGAAACACCAACGAGTTTATCCATAATTGTAAAATATGCCCCTGCTATTGGGTTACTATTTTTTCGAATATTCGGTCAACGTTTAACAGGGTTACGTTATGGTTTTTATATATAATTTCCCCAATTACAAATGGTTTTATATTTTCATGAAGAGTAGCAAGGGGTGACTGTATGGAGCTTTCGGGAACATCAAGCACATCCTCCACAGAACCAACCAGAATCCCGGTGCGTATTCCCTGTGCCGAAGTAATGATAACGCGATTTTCCTTCGATTCGGGTTGAGGCGGAAACCCCAAAAAACCGTTGATATTCATCACGGACTCAATATCGCCCCGAACATTGGCTATTCCTAAAATATATTCCGGCGAACCCGGAACGAAATTGATTTTTTCCAAAGTCAGAATTTCTTTAATGTTTGCGCTATAAAAGGCAAAAAAATCCTCATGGAGAGTAAAGATGACCAGCTTGATCTCTTTCTCATCCACATTTACAATCTGGCTCAGGTCTTGTTTTTGTTTAACCTTCTCCAGAATTTTTTGACTTTTACCTTTTTTGCCATGCGACGACATTATTGGGCACCAGCTTTTCGGGATTTCGGAAGACATAAGTATATGCCCATAGATGTTAAATTACAACAAGTTCCTATCTATGTGGGCGGGTCGGCAAGAGGTGGGCTTTGGGTTTTTGAATGGGGTCTATTAATTGGTATGAATAACGTTTCTTAAACCTTAGTTTCTACAGAAATATATAAATTCCTCAATCAAACTTGTTAATGGAGCCATCACGAATACCCATTTCATAAATTTTTGTTTCCCGGAACAGAACTCCACTTAAAAGAATAAGGCCGATAAGGTTGGGAACTGCCATCAAGGCATTCATGGCGTCAGAAAAATTCCAGACCAGTTCCAGTTTAACCATAGAACCGACAAAAACAAAAAGTACCCAGAGGTATCTATACAGGTGGATCCATGTATCTCCAAAAAGATATTCGAAACATTTTTCGCCATAATATTCCCAGGCTAAAATCGTTGAAAAAGCAAATGTGATGGCACTTAGAGTTACGATCAAGTGACCCCAGTTTCCTGGCAGACCCGCCGAAAAAGCCTGTAAGGTTAATGCTACTCCTGTTTCCCCCGAAACCCAGACCCCTGTAGAAGCCAACGCCAATGCTGTAAGAGAACAAACTACCAAAGTATCCAGGAACGTACCGCTCATGGAAACCAATGCCTGTTTTGCCGGTTGGTTGGTCTTTGCCGCCGCGGCCGCAATCGGGGCACTTCCCATCCCGGACTCGTTGGAAAACAGTCCTCGTGCCACGCCATATCGAATTGTTTGGGCCAGGCTGGCTCCTATAAATCCCCCTGTCGCGGCAGTTCCGGTGAAGGCATGCTCCAGAATCAATTTAAACCCAACTCCTAATTGACCCAGATGAGAAAAAATAACGATGACAGCACCGATAAAATATATGGTCACCATAATGGGAACAAAAAAGGTGGCGACGTCGGAGATTCGTTTGATGCCTCCTATTATTACCATCCCGGTCAAAACGGACAAAACAATCCCCACCGAAAACTTACTAGTGCCGAGGGATTCAACTACTGCAACTGCGGCGGTGTTGGCTTGGATCATATTTCCGATACCGAAAGCGGCAAGGGCACCAAAAATGGCAAAACAAACACCGAGCCATTTTTGACCGAGGCCATACTCCAAATAATACATCGGGCCACCTGAAATTTCTCCATGCTCATTGACTTGCCGGTATTTGACGGCTAAAAAACTTTCTGAATATTTGGTAGCCATCCCAACTAATCCAGTTAGCCACATCCAGAATATGGCACCGGGGCCACCAAGGGCCACAGCAGTGCTTACCCCTGCAATGTTTCCCATACCCACAGTAGCCGCCATAGCGGTCATCAATGCCCCAAAATGAGAAATATCTCCTTCGCCTGCCCGTTCTTTTGAGAAAGCCAATCCAAGTGCATAAAATAAATTACGAAACTGGATTCCACGCAACCGGAAAGTTAACCAAAAACCCACCCCCAACAAGAGGATGAGAAGCCATGGGCCCCACATTAAACTGGCAAAATTCGCAAAGAATAAATTCATATTTACTATTGGTCCAGGTAGCGGACTGTTAGTTCAGAGGATAAGATACTAAAAATGATTGCTACATGTCCTGATCAAAGGTCTTTTTCGATGTCTCCTTCTACAGAAGCTACCAGCGATTCAATTTCCAGTAATCGGTCTTGATCCGGATTTTCCCAAAGGCCTCGATTTGCGGCTTCCAGTAATCGTTCCCCCATTGCTCGAATAGCCCAGGGATTTTTCTCTTTCAAAAACTCCTGAGTATCCGGGTCCATCAGATATTTTTCCGAAACCCCCTCATACATGTGGTCGTCAATGACATCTGTTGTTGCATCGTACCCAAACATATAGTCGAGTGTGGCGGCCATTTCGAGTCCGCCTTTGTATCCATGTTGTTTCATGGCGTTAATCCATTTCGGGTTGACCACCCGAGCCCGGTATACCTGGCGGACTTCTTCTTTCAAGCTTTTGATTTTTACCGCGGCAGGATTTGACGAATCGCCAAAATATTCTTTAACTTTTCCTTTACCCTGTCCAGATTTGATTTGATTGACGGCGTTGATCAAGCCACCATGAAATTGGAGATAATCATCTGAATCAAAAATATCATGTTCTCTGTTGTCCTGATTCTGGGAGACAACATCCATTTGCGAAAGTTGTTGCTTGAACTCCTTTTTCTTTTCTATCCCGTATTCATCGCGGGTATAGGCAAATCCGCTCCAGTTGACAAAAATGTCTGATAAATCCTGCTTGGTTTCCCAGTTTTTTGAATTGATCGCTTCTAAAATTCCTGTCCCATATCTTCCTGGAGCGGCCCCAAAAATACGAAAGATGTCTTCGGATTTGGACTCCAGGTAATGCTTCCGGACAAAGTTCATTTCGATGGGTTCTTCAAGGTTGGCAACTAAGTTGATCGCTTTATCCATCAACTCCACGAGATTGGGGAAAGCATCCCTGAAAAATCCACTAATACGAATACATACATCGACCCTTGGACGTTTTAACTCATCCAGCGGGATAGCTTCGACACCAATAACTCGTTTGTTTTCCGGTTTCCATACAGGTTTGACGCCTAATAAGTATAGAATTTGTGCGATATCATCTCCCTTGGTCCTCATGTTGGAAGTTCCCCAGAGGATCATTGCAACAGATTCTGGAAAACTACCTGATTCCATTTCATATCTATTTAATAGACCCTCTGCCAATTTTTTCCCCATGATCCAGGATGTAGTCGTGGGAAGAGAATGAATATCGACAGAATAAAAATTTCGCCCAGTCGGGAGAATGGTAGCCATTCCTCGTGTCGGGGCTCCCGAAGGCCCCGGTTCTATGAATTCTCCTTTCAGCCCGTCCAGAAGGTGAGCCAGTTCATCGCCGACCTGTTTTAATTTTGGGTATATGTCTTTCAATATAAAATTAATGGTGCTGGATAAGTTGGGAACATGAATACCCAATAAAGATAGAATGTGCCCGTCAATGTTTTCGTGGAGATTGTTTTTATGACAATGTTCGAGAATTGCAAAAGAAAGGGTGTCGAACATCTGCAATAAGTCACCACGGCTCTCAACCTGTTTCCCATAAAATTTCAAAAAAGTTTCGGGAATTTTGCAATCCAACTCTACGGCCTGATTAATGAAATAAGAGGTGTCATAGATACCGCAAACCTCCATAAAGCAGGATTGGGTACCGTTATAGGGAGGAGTATCAATTCGTGCCAAACTGACAAACAAGTTGATGAGTTGATCCCCTTCCGGGATTTTTCCCAGTATATGTAGTCCTTCCCGAATTTGTGTATTGCCAATTTCACACAGAAAGCCGTTGATTGCTTTTCTATATTCTTTAAAATTTTCAGGAGGTTTTTCAAAACCCAGATCATGATTGATATGATTGGAATCACATAATTCCCATATTTGATTTTGCACAATGTCCAGTTTGTCGGGGTCGACGCTTTGAATATAGGTCCACTCCTCAATCAATTGTTCTATTCGCGCCAAATCGTCATAAAGATCAGCCCTCGTCATGGGGGGAACCATGTGGTCAATCAAAACAGAATGGGTTCTCCGCTTTGCTTGCGAGCCTTCACCGGGATTATTGATAATGAAATAATAAAAGAACGGGAGATCATAAATGGCCAAGTCGGGGTAGCAGGTTTCTGCAAGGGCTACTGATTTTCCTGGCAACCATTCCAGATTTCCATGCTTTCCGATATGAATGACTGCATCTGCTTTAAATCCTTCTTTAAGCCATCGGTAAAATGCCAGGTAGTGATGAGTGGGAACAATTTCAGGGCTATGGTAAATAGCAACGGGGTTTTCCCCAAATCCACGTGGGGGTTGTATCCCGACAAATACATTTTTAAAAAATAATCCTGGTAAATAAAACTTCCCTTTGTGGGTATAAACATTGCCGGGTGGTTGACCCCAGTCTTTTTCCATTTCGGTCCGATTCTTTTCAGGAAATGATTCGTGCCATATTTGATAGTCCTTTGAATCCACCTGGGCAGGAGCTAACTCGATTTGAGATTCCGTTAAAAACTCCGTATCGTAGGTAACCTGATCAATGAGAGAGTGAATCAGTGCATCCCCGGACTCCGGGATTTCGTCTATATCATATCCATTGTCTTTAAGTTCCCGCAGTACCTGAATCAGGGATGCCGGCGTGTCTAATCCTACTGCATTGCCGATACGGGCATTTTGAGTGGGATAATTTGTGAGAATGATTGCGATCTTTTTATCTTTGTTTTTTTTCTTTGACAGTTCAGCGTAGTTGTTGGCCAAAGAAACTAAGCGATCAATGCGTTCCAGGTTTGCTTTATAAAGAGGAATGGACTTGCCATTTTTTTCAATCTCTTCAACGAACCCAATAGGGTGGGCGATAATTTTGCCATCAAACTCTGGCATAACTACTTTCATAGCCATATCGCGAGGGTTCATTCCTTTAGGGTTATCGAGCCAGCTGGTTTGAGATTCTGAACTGTACAGGGCATGGAGAACCGGACAATTTAATTGGGAGAATAAGCCGTTTTCATTGACGCGTGATACATTGCCGGTGGTGGAGACATCCACCGTGGCATAGGACAAACAATCAATGATCACATCAGCGATATTTTTTTTATGATTACCTTTTAGAATTTGTCGGATGGGATGAATCTCATCATCATTGGGTTGTTTCATCATACTGCAAAATATGGGCAAGGCTATAGAACCAGATTTTTCAATGGCATCAATGGCAGATTGAATGGGTTCGAAATCATTGGCCAGGAAATGTGAGCGATAAAAAAGAATTGCGATGACTTTCTTTTTTGGCTTTTCCGACTTTAGGCTGGCCAGGACACTTTGATATTCAGGTAGCGTACCAAACTCAGGATAAACCTCTGGCTCAATCCATCCCAAAGATGTGCCTAGATAGAGATCACTCAGGTATTTTAAAGATTCCAGGAGATTTGGGGATGAAAATGATTCGTAATAGGAAATCAGTTGATTACAAATATCGAGAGGGGCAGTGGACAGGGATAGTACAGAATGGTCATCGTTCTTGAAACCCGGAAGGCAAAGAAAGGGGATACGATTCTTTTTGGCAATAGTGTTGACACGCATCAACATATCGCCTTGGAATGAAAGCCCTCCAAAATTTCTTGATATTAAAACATCCTTTGAATTTAATCTGGATTCAAACTGCGGAAAATCCTTAAGGTAGTTGACCTCGGCCTCGATTCCCAAAGCCTTTATTTCATCAATGGTTTCAGTGAAGAGATGAAAATCCGATGAGACAGAAACAAAAAAGTATATTGCCATATATAATTAAAGAGAAATCTTTCCTTGAAGAAGGGTGTCTTCCATAACCATGTAACGCCCATCAAAAATACGGACCATTTTTTGCAGTAGAAAGGAACGATTAAATTTTTGGTTGGAATCCACAACAAAATTATTAAGGCTGAGTTTTTTGATGCGTTTTCCCAACCAGTTTAAATCCTCATTCATGGAATTGCGGAAGGGTACATTTACTTTGCCATCGGATATCACGACAAGTAAATTGGTCAGAAACTTGTTTTGTTTGTGGAAACTCTCTACCAGATTCAGGGCGCTGTCGATTGCATGGAGCAGGGGTGTTTTCCCTTTCGCCTTAATGGAATCCATCACCTGGTCAATCTTCATAAAATTCCGAGTGGGTTTCAAAACCACCTGCGCGCAGTTACCCCGGGTTCCAACAACGGCAACATAATTTTTCTTTTGGTAACCATTCTTAAGAATCCTTTGCATCAAACCCTTTGCATAGGAAAGACGTTGCAGAGTTCCCATAGATGCCGAAGTATCCACTACAAGAACATGCAGTTCTTTCCTTCCTGAAATTCTGCGCTTGAAGCGAAGATCATTGGGTTCAATTTCTGAAAGCCTTCTTTTGCCTCGACGAATTCCTTTGATCAGAGAGGGGAAAAAAGCAATTTCCGACTGGTTTGCTGTTCGTGTGTTTGAATCCATTGAGCCTATTACTTTACCTCGACGGACCTTTTGGGACTTGTCCAGAGTCTTTCCGTGAATATTATTATTCGTGGTGTCTGTAATAATATCCAGAGTATCGAAGTTTTGAATTGCAGGCGACTGTTCTGTTTGAAAAGTTTGAGATTCATTCTCGGACGGTTTTTCTTTAGCTTCATTATTGGTTTGACTATCTGCCTGATTATCGGGCTGGCTGTTTCCATCAGGAGGAGGGGTGGGAAGGGAATCTGTACGGTGGTTCAGGGCATATTCAGCGGCGCGATAGATATCTCCTTCATTTACCTCTAGCCTTCCCGATAGCGCCGCGAGGGTTTTAGCAGTTTTGGATATGATTATATCAACGCGGTGACCTTCTACATTGGCTTGCAACGCGATGTTAATGGCCAACTCCAAATACTTTTCGCTCAGCACAACCTTAGGCAGAAGTTGTTTGGCCTTCTCAATCGATTCACCAATTCGAATTTCATTCGAGTGCCATTTTTTAGAAAAAATTTGTTTTTCCTCTTCCCATTCCAATCTTCGACAAACAATATCTTTTCTGACAGCCATTTCTGTTTCCGTGGTGATTTTCGCAGAGATACCAAACCTGTCCAATAATTGGGGGCGCAATTCCCCTTCTTCTGGATTCATGGTTCCTACAAGAATAAAATTTGCTGGGTGCTCATGGCTGACACCCTCTCTTTCAATCCGGTTGACTCCCATAGCCGCGGCATCGAGAATCACATCTACCAAATGGTCTTCCAACAAGTTCACTTCATCGATGTAAATGATTCCGTTGTTTGCTTTGTGTAACAACCCATATTCAATTTGAATTTCTTCGGTTTTCAGAGTGTTGGGTATATTTATGGTTCCCACAATCATTTCTTCCGTGGCTGACAGGGGGAGTTCAACCAATGGGACATCTTTGTTTGAGCTATTCAACCCCAATATATTCTTCAATCCTCGAACAGCGGTGGATTTTGCTGTTCCTTTTTCTCCGAAAATTAAAACTCCACCAATGGAGGGATTAATGGCATTCAGGATAAGGGCTTCTTTTAATTTTTCCTGCCCAACGATTGCAGAAAATGGGAAATAGGGGACAGTCATAGTGATTTCAAGTTCAATTTATATTTATGATTGTTGCGAGCTATTAATGGAAGAAATTACCATGATAGAGACATCGGAGAATTTTTCTATACAGTTATCCAATGTTCTACTGTAAGACTTTTCTTCCGGCCAAGTCAGGTGCTCAAATATGTTTACTTTGGTTTTTGGGGGAATTCCCTGTTCTATTAAATAGCGGCTGATTTCAGCCGGCATGAAATCCCATGGCAAGGGAATGACGATTGCGGCTTTGCCGAGTTTTAGAGCCGAGACTAAAAATTCTTTGTCTTTGGAAATATCTCCGCGCTTATGAAATGTCAGAAATACACTTGTCTCAAATGCAGTTAAAGTTCTGGATGCAGCCATTTGGGCGGAACTGATTCCAGGGATGATTGTGGGGGCAGGTTCATGGCAGTCATTGTGGATTCTTTCCAGATATTCATATCCGGAAAAATTCACATCTCCCATAAAGCAAACCACACAAACTTTTCCTTCTCTGGAATATTTGCCAACCTGCTCAAGTTTTTCACTTTGGTCTTTATATCCCATCGAGACACGGGTCGCATTGGGATTAAAGTGTTTTTCAGCTAAATTTAAAACTGTTTCAAATCCGGAAATAACATCTGCTTTTTGTAACAACAAAACAGTTTTATGAGGCAACATATCGGGGTCGCCCGGCCCAATCCCTACGGCATAAATCATTATTATGTTCCTAACAACTTGATCCCTATCGTTACGGAAAAGATAGCGACAATAAATCTGACTTTTGGTAAAAAGCCAGAAAAGTTTTTATTTAAGCCAAAGTTCTGCAAAAACAGACCATACAACCCCATGGTAAGGATCATTCCACAACAGAATAAGCCTACATAGGAAAACACAGAGATGATTGACTTGGTCAGGGCAACAGGGATAAGTAAAAAAATGGAAGCCGATCCCGCTATACCATGCAACACTCCCATGCCAAACAAAGCGGACCCTGAAAATTCTTTATGTCTATGTCCTAATTTGTTCAGTCGGTCACTTTGTCTCAATTCCTGAATAAAAACAACCATACCAATAAAGATCATGGTGGCACCCACCATTTGCTCGGCAGAGGTGCTCATTAAGGCCATGAAGGCGGAGTCCAGAGAGAATACCAGTCCGGACAATACTAATAGGGTAAAGCTATGCCCCATTGCCCATTGAAGAGCCAGCCTTATGGATTTTTTCAGGGAGTCTTTATGTAAAACTAAATTGGATACCGTTACAAGGTGATCCGCTTCCAACGCATGTAGACACCCCAGCAATAATCCGCCCGCTAAAAACCAGATTTGTTCCATATAAGTTCTTTAAAAAGGTTAAAAAATAAATTCAGGGAACTGGTGGCTCAAAGCACCAAAAAGTCACGGATCTCCACTAGGAATTATTTATATATTCTAAGATTTCATTCTTGTCACTAAACGAAATGGGATAATTCATTTCTGGCCGTTTAATAATAATAATGGGTACTCCCAAATCCTTTGCCGCAACTAATTTTTGAGGCACTCCGCCTTCTGTCCCCGAAGATTTTGTTATCAGGCATTCAATGGAATAATTCTCCATCATTGCTTTATTCATAGTAGTGCTGAACGGACCTTGAATGGCAATGATTCTATCAGGCGCAACCCCTTTGGACAATAAATGTTCTATCAATTGAGGATCTGGGAGCATTCTTATATAAATTCTGCCCTGGAAACTGTCCCCCAGAAAGGGTTCAATATTTTTGGAACCCAGGGTCAATAGAATATTTTCCCCCAGAGTTTTTGCCATTTCTGCCGCCTGTTCCGTGTCATTCACAAAGTGAATATTGTCTCCCGCTATAGGTTCCTCTGGTCGTTCATATCGAATATAAGGAATCTTCTTAATTTGACAAAAATTCATCAGGTTCTTACTGATTTCCAGAGCATACGGATGCGTGGCATCAATCACCAGTGAGGGCGCCTCGGATTCTGCGCGCTCAAAAATTTCACTCTCGTTCATTCTTCCCGTTTCTATAACTTCTGAAGGTAAAGTTTCTATAGCTACTTTTCTTCCGTAGGGGGTGGCTACAAATACCTTTAATCGCTTGTTTTGTAGTATCAACTCCCGGGCAATACTGTTGCCATCCGAGGTACCGGAGAATAGCCATAGCAAATTACTTTTCATTATTAAAAGAATAGCCGCGTTGTGTGACCATTTTATTGTGCACTACCCGTGTTGCATCATTTCCCAAGACTAGCGTAGTTAACATGTCAAATTGCATCGCGAACAGATCTTCAAAAGCTACGATCTGACTTTTTTCTTCAGGGCGGAAAGCGTTTGAAACAATCCCGCAAGGAGTTTGAGGCGAACGATGAGGTCTGAATTTTTCCAGGACCTCATAGACCAGTTCCTTTCTATTGGAACTTTGGACATTATATAAGACGGAAACGAATCCTCCTTTTCCTGCAAACTCGGCTCTTTCTAAAATGGTTTCTCTGGGAACTAATAAATCAGAAAGAGACAACGTCAAAAAATCATGGGCCAAGGGAGCGCCTAATATGGATGCACAAGCATTTGCGGAAGTTATGCCAGGAATAATCTCATATTCGATTTCCTGATTATTTTTCCCCAGCCTTTCCAGGGTGAGCCCCCCTAAACCATATATACCTATATCCCCGCTGGAAATAAGGCTGACATTGTTTCCTTCAACAGTCTTGTCGATGGCCAGATCCACCCTCTCAATTTCTTTTCCCCATGGGCTGGCAATTTGCTTTTTACCGGTGATCAGAGTTTGAATTAAATCCAGATACAATTGATGCCCAATTATAATTTCGCATTTCTTTAAGGCTTCGCAGGCACGGGGAGTTATCAAATCAAGTGCTCCCGGACCAATGGATACTAAATAAAGTTTTCCCATTGGTTAGGGTCTCCGGTCCATGATTTCAGGTTCCCCTACGAGTGCAACCGCGCACCCATTGGAGGTGGTTTTGGGAACTATTAATTTTCCAAAGTGAGAAGCCATCAGGGCTGTTGGTTCACAAACACCAGGAACGCCGATGCTATCCTCAACAAATGTGGAATGTGAAATCTGAAAATTTGTCGCATTGATTTCATTCCCGGAAAAAATTACCAGGGGCCAATTAAATTCATCAGACAATTTCAAAATGCTGGGTTCATTCTCTTTTAAGTCGATGGTAGTCATTACCCTGACTTTGTCGGGAAGAACATTGGCCTTATTTAAAACTTCGATAACAAGTTCTTTTAATGATTCGTAGGCTGCATTTTTTTTACAACCCACACCTAGAACATAGTTTTTCATGGATTCTGTTCCCGTGGTAATAATTGGAACACAACCCGTTTTACTTGCCACCCGATGAGCTAATATATTGGCACCGCCCTCATGTCCACCAAGAAGGGATATGGCGTGACGACCAAATTCATCGCAAACCACTACTCCGGGGCCAGTACGTTTATCCGGGATCATTGTGCTTAATGAACGCACCACAATTCCAGCGGCCATGACGCAGACAAATCCTTCATATTTTAGAAAATTTTCGCTCAACCAGTTTTTGAACCGGGAGGGGTATGTCTTTTCGTCCGCATTGATATCTGAAGATTCAGGACCCCACAAATCCCAGGAAGGAAAAGACTGGCGAAGTTTGCGAGCAAACTCCAAACCTTCAGAACGGATCACAACAATGGCAATATTATTTCGTGCCGACATTTTTTTTCCGAAATAGATGAGAATATTCTTTTGAATATAAACGGGAATCTTTAAAATCCTTGGTGTTGAAAACGGCTCCTACCAATATCAATGCTGTCAGCCGGATTCCTTCTTTCTCCACTTTGTCTGCAATGGTTTCTATATTTCCTCGAATAATCTTTTCATCCTTCCAACTGGCTTTATAAACCACTATTACTGGTGTTTCGCGGGGATAATGAGCGGTTAGCTTTTTAACGACTTCCCTTATTTTATGAATGGAGAGGAATAAGCATAAAGTGCATTTATGAGAGGCCAGTTTTTCCAGATCCTCATCGGGAGGAACTTCTGTTCTGCCACTGATCCGGGAAAAAATAACGGTTTGTGAAATTTCAGGCAGTGTCAATTCGCTCTTTAAAGTTGCCGCACTGGCCGCTACTGACGAGACACCCGGGATTATTTCATATTGAATGCCTAGTTCGTCCAAAGCCCGCATTTGCTCCGCGATCGCTCCATAAATAGATAAGTCCCCACTTTGCAACCGGGCAACATCCTGGTCTGCGCTTCTGGCTTCTATATAAATTGTAATTTGTTCTTCAAGGTTTAATTTTGAAGTGTCATAAATTTGAGTAGATTCAGGAAGGGCGGATAAAATTTCGGGATTGATCAATGACCCTGCATGCATGACATAGGAACAGGAATGCAATCGACGGTTCCCTTTGAGGGTCATTAGCTCAACATCACCTGGGCCCGCTCCTATGAAGTAAACTTTCATTGACCAGTCCTCCCTTGAGCCGGAAATTTTCTGATGAGGACTACGGACAAATAGCCGGGTTTATCTTCCCCATTTAACTCGATTAGATCACGGGTGAGGATTTCATTATCTAAGCCAATTCTCTTTCCCAGTGCGCAGTACTTCAAAATATCCATGTCACGTAAAAGGTCCCGAACCCAATCAAACCGGTCCCCGATTTTCATGAGGACAATATTTTCGTTTTGCTCAATGTGCCCTCGCAACTCTGCAGAAGTTTCGGGACAGGGGAGGATTAGTATCTTTTCCTTACCCTGACCCAGGGGAAAGTTTAAGGCTGAGGACAATGCCTGAAAAGAACTAATTCCAGGGTAAGTGGAAATGAGAATGTCCGGCCTCAATTCCTTCAAGGCGTTAACGGTATAAGAATAGGTGGAATATATATAAGGGTCGCCAATGGTGATATAAACGAGATTCAACTTGTTTTTGAGGTCAGCAATAATCTTTGCGGCAATCTCAAGGTAAATTGAACTGAGTAAGCTTTCATCGTTGGACATGGGGTAGTCTAGAAATTCAATTTTATCCTGTTGGATATCTATATCCTTTATACAAGTCAGAGCTACAGATTTTCCAGAGCCTTTGGCGCGAGGGACCAAGACTTTATCAGCTTTCATCAGTGCGTTGAAACTTTTCAAGGTGAGGAACTCCTGGGGTCCGGGTCCTACACCTATCCCGGTAAACGTTCCATAATTGTCATTCATGGGTTGCCGCCTGCCCAATCAATTGGCCTTTAAAGTCAGCTAACAAAACTTCTACCTCCAACGAATTTTCCAGATAACCCGAAACAGCTCTAGAAATTTTTTCCGCCACGGCTTCAAACAATATATCGCTGATAAACAATTTTTTGCTGATTTGTATCAAGTGTTCCACCGTCTTCGATAAATGCAATTTTTCATTTGTAGCGCTTGGAAAAATATTATCCGCAATTTTTAATATTGCAGGAAGTGCAGATGGGGATTTGCTGGAATGAGTGTCCCAATGCCCATCAATTACTTTTGCCAGTTTGCCAGGGTGGCCGGCAAAGACAATCGTTTTTACCTTGTCTTTTTCCGGTTGGTGCTTTTGTTTTAAGTGGTCCAGTGCAAAACCGATAAAATTTGAAACCAGGCATATGCGGTTCAGAGGAATTCCTTTTTCCTTGTGGAAGAAATTTTGTCCCCACCGGCCGGGGCTGAACACAATAAAGTTCGATTGTGTGGCCAGTGCCACATCAATATAGATTTCTACCGATGCTTTCCATGCACTCAGAGACATGGGTTCAACAATTCCTGTGGTTCCAAGGATGGAGATGCCACCCTGAATTCCCAATCTGGGATTAAAGGTTTTTAAAGCGATTTTCTCTCCATCCAGAACACTGACCACCACATCTAATCCAGATTCTCTCCATGGTTCCGGTGAATCGTTTAGAATGTTCTCAAGGTTTTGGCGGATCATTTTTCTGGGAATGGGATTGATTGCAGGTTCCCCCTTGGGAATTTGGAGTCCTTCCTCGGTTATAGTTCCAACACCCTCCCCCGCATAAAAATGAATGCCACTTTTATTCAGTTTCACTTCCACTTCCACTTTGCATTTATCGGTCACATCCGGGTCATCGCCGGCATCTTTCGTCACCTGAGCCATTGCGCCCTGTTCTGTTTTGCGGCAAAAATTTAGAGTAACCCGCAACTTTTCACCCGTAGGCAAATCGATCTCCATTTGTTTTTCTTCCGAATGAAAAATTAAAAAATGGAGCGCCCCTTTGGCGGCCGCCGCCGCGCAAGCACCTGTAGTGATTCCTCTGACTAATCCATTTGAAGCCGGGATAGTTAGATCAATGAAGGGGGCTGACATGTAATTCTCCGATCAAGCATTTGCCTTGAGGGTCCAGATCATTAAGGCATTAAAAATTGAAGCGGCAACGGTAGATCCTCCCCGGGTTCCCTCATTGGTAATGAAGGGAATATTTTTTTGCTGGCTTAATGAAGTTTTACTGGACTCAGTGCCCACAAAACCTACAGGAATTCCTATAATCAATTCAGCATCAAGTTGGTTTTTTAAAGAAAGGTCAACAGCTTCCTGGAGGGCGGTGGGAGCATCGCCGATAATCAGGATTTTTGGGGAATCCACCTTTTGCTCGGCGAATCGCCTTAAGCCTGCTACGGCCCTTGTCGTATTTTCTTCTTCAGCCTTCTGAAATGTTTCTGGATCATGAATCATGCAACAGGTTTTCAGATTCAGTGCTTTCAGAAGAGCCCTCTTCAAACCCGTTTGCACCATTGTCACATCTGTCCATATCAGAGCTTCATTGGAAATAGCACGAACGGCGGATTGAATGGCACCCTCAGAAATATTGAACCCTTTGATGAATCCAGTATCCCCGGTAGTATGAATTACACGTTTGAATATTTCGCTGTGTGCTGCGGGATAACTGGAAAAGTCTACTAATCCTTCAATGATTTCGTAGCTTTTCTTTTCAATAGGGTGTGGTTGGTAGGAGGACATTAATAAGCCATCTCATTTTTTTAAATACCGTTTATTTATCGTGATCCGAATGATCATGCGTGTGGTGATGATTGTGTCCATGGTCCAGACCATGATGACCTTCAATACCCCGAACATGATGATGATGGCCTGCCTGAGGTTCTCCAACTTGATCTTCGAATCCTACCACTTGCTCCCGGTATTTACACATCTGACAATTCATATTCTGGAGACCGAAAGGTATTTCCCGAGCACGCTCCATGAATACATCCACAATCAAATCATCATAATTTAGATATGGAGCTTTCAAGAATTCCGTATCTGGGTATTTTTGCTGAGAATCATCGGTTATGGAGTAGATTCTTTTTGCCAGTATTCCAGTAAAAAGGAAATAGGGGAAAACAATAATTCTCTTGAATCCCATTTTGATGACCTTGTCCAAGGCCTCGGGCAAAAGGGGTTGGGTGACCCCGATGAAGCTAGTTTCTGACCAGCCAAATCCCATTCCCTCCCATAACATGCGGGAAACTTTCGCAATATTAGAATTGGAATCGGGATCACTGCTACCGCGTCCCACAGTCATGAGTAATGTGTCAGACCGTTGGATTTTGCGGGAGGAGGATTTTTCAGCAGACTCAATGCGATCAGAGCAAACCCTTAAAACTTTCGGGTGAATATCAAGAGGACGACCATATTGAATATTCAGGTCGGGAAACCTTCGTGCAATGGATAAAACCTCGCTGGGCATGTCATTTTTAGCATGGCCCGCGGCCATCAACACTCCGGGAATCACAACAATATTTTTGATTCCATCCTGGACACATTTAACAATGGCATCATCGATTGTAGGTTTGGCAAACTCCAGAAAGCCGCATTCTACAATTCTCCGAGGTTCTCTTTCCTTGAATTTTGCGGATAAGGTGAGAAACTCCTGGATCCCCTCCTTATCACGGCTTCCATGACCGGCGATACAAATAGCATAGTCATCAGGCAAAACCTCATGAGCAGTATCATCCATTTTCATTTCCTTGAAACAATAATTCGCCGCTGGGGAAATCCCATCGGGCAGTAACTAAAATAAAAGGGCAATTCAAACAGCAGGCCCTGTTAGTGGCAATAATTTTGCCCTTTATAAATACTGACTCCCCAAGGAAAACTACCGACACCTTTGATCTGTTTTACACGATCAGACTGAACATCAATGACGTACAGAGAGTTATCTGAAGAAGAAGCCACATAAATCTTGGTTCCTGCAGGAGTAGTACTTGCTGTTTCAAGCCGGGCACCTTCACCCATATCCAGTTGTCCTGTATTTTTAAGTGCGGAGAAATCGTACATGAAAACCTGACTCGTTCCTCTGCTAATAACGTATCCCTTTTTACCGTCATTGCCAAAATTGACACCTGTCATATCAGTCCCGGCAGGAAGAGTTGCAACAAGTGTGTGGGACTGAACATCAATAACGGAAACGGTTTGATCGCCGTTATTGGGAACGATCATATGTTTTCCATTGGGAGATGCATAGGCCCTCCAGGGGTCTAATCCAACTGGAATGGTG
>JABIXH010000068.1 GCA_018664975.1 Nitrospina sp.
ATAAAACTGGCAAACCTTGAAATGCGCACATTATTTCCCTGGCCCAATTCAGATTTTATTTCATCAAACAACATTTCAACCGCCTGAGCGGCTTCCTGACGGGTGAACCCGACCTTTTCATAAACATGGTCAACAATATCCGCCTTCACCAGAGTTCCATTTAAATCAGCTTTTATCAAAACTTTTTCCTCACTAATTAAAAATCTATTTTAGCACTTTCGATCAATCCTATTTCTTTTCTTCAAAGCTCTGGTTGGCTTCCTCTATGATTTTTTTCATCAAATGTTCCGGAACATCTTCGTAGTGATCATATTCCATAACAAACATACCCCGCCCGCCGGTTAAGGAAGTCAGGTCAGCGGCATAATTTAAGACTTCCGCCATCGGCACAAAAGCCCGGATGGTTTGTGTGTCATCCGATGGATCAACACCTTGAATCTTACCGCGTTTGGAGTTGATATCTCCCATTATATCTCCTACATGATCGCTGGGCACAACAATTTCCATATTCATAATCGGTTCAATAAGGATCGGTTTACAATCCATGACCCCTTTTTTGAACCCCAGGGAACCAGCAATCTTGAAAGCCATTTCCGAGGAGTCCACATTGTGATAGGACCCATCAAACAAACGTACTTTTACATCGACCATGGGGTAATGGGCAATGATGCCCTGGGCCATTGCTTCCTGTATTCCCTTGTCGACCGCAGGAATATAAGTCTTCGGAATAGCACCGCCCACAATATTATCCTCAAAAAGGTATCCTTCTCCCCTTTTCCTCGATGAGATTTCTATCCAGGTGTCTCCAAACTGTCCTTTTCCACCCGTTTGTTTTTTATATTTTCCCTGAACCTTGGTTGAACTTTTAATAGCTTCACGATAAGGAACTTTTGGAATCATTACATCTACTTCCACACCAAATCGCCGCTTCAACCTTTCCAGTGTTACATCAAAGTGAACCTGCCCCAATCCGGAGATCAACAATTGTCCGGTTTGCGCATTTCTTTCCATCGCCAAACTCGGATCTTCCTCCAACAATCTATGCAATGCATTACTGATTTTTTCTTCATCAGCTCTGGTTTTAGGCACTAATGCTCGCGAAAATACCGGCACGGGAAAAGCAATGGGAGGGAAAACTACCTTTTCCTGAGCATCGGAAAACGTATCCCCTGTCACAGTAGACTTCAACTTGGCCACAGTCCCCATATCGCCTGCGGAGATTTCAGAAACCTGAATCTGATTCTTACCCTGGAGCATATATAACTGTCCCACTCGCTCATTCGCATCCTGGGTAGCATTATAAACAGAGGAATCCCCTTTAAGAGATCCCGAAAACATCCGAAATAATGTCAGTTTTCCTGCGTAGGGATCAGCAATGGTTTTGAAAACCATGCCCGCAGTCGGCTCTCCCCCACTTGCAGATCGTGAAACCTCTCCATCATCCTTCAACCGTTTGGCTTTCACCGGGGCGCACAAGTCAGGGGAAGGCAGATATTTAATGGCCGTCTTCAGCAGAAGGTCTACCCCCACATTATTGAGAGCGGACCCACAAACAACAGGAATCAGCTGGCCGTTTTGAATCCCTTCTTTTAATCCCTTCGAAAACTCTTCTTCTGAAAGTTCTCCATGCTCAAGATATAACTCAAGCAGGTCATCGTCTACTTCTGCCACAGCCTCCATCAACTCTGAGTGACTGATCTCTACTTCATCTTTAATTGCAGGAGGAGCATCGCCAGCCTTGCCATTCCCCTTGTTCCCCTTGTCATAGGAGTAGTATTGATTATCGATAAGATCTACAATCCCCGAAAAATTGGGTCCAATGGCATCGGGGAGCTGTATTAAAATCGGGGATATTTTGAATTTCTTTTTAATGGTGTCCAGGATAGGAGTGATATTGGCCCGATCATGGTCCAGTTTATTCAGAAAAATAATTCTGGGAAGATTAAGTTGATCGGCCCAGTTCCATATCTTTTCAGTATAAAACTGAACTCCTTCATCGGCACCCACTACAAAAATCAAACCATCGACCACCCTGAGACAGGCAGGCGTATCAGAAATGAAGTTACTGCTTCCCGGAGTATCCAGAAGGTTTAATTTTGTTGCGTTCACCTCACAAAACGCCATTGAGGCATCTATGGAATGTCCACACTTTATTTCATCCGGGTCATAATCCATCACCGAAGAAACATCGCCCACTTTACCCAGCCGGTCAGAGACTCCAGAAAAATATAAAATTGCTTCCGCTAATGATGTTTTTCCCGATCCTCCATGGCCCACTAATCCAATATTCCTGATATCTTGAAGTTTATATTGTTTCATATCACCTCGCTTGGTAAATAGATCACCTCAGAACGCTGGAAGCAATTTTCACTCCCTTAAATCATGAAACAAGAGCCGCTGTCAATGAACCTCTAATATTGGTAATTGAGAACTATAAACATTCCAAATTTTGGGGCAAAAGTCAAAACTTAATGTGAGCTTAATGTATTATTAAAAAACTAAAATTCCCATTCAAATCGACATTACTCCAACTAAAATATTGAGAAGATAGCATCAACTGGATTATTTCAGATAAATTACCGAAGAAAATATGGGAGTTGAGGGGAAGAAAAAAGTTTTTAAAAGTGCGAATCTATGGATAAAAAATTACCAGACCTTTGGTTTTCTCCCGAAATTTCCTTTTGAAAACAGATTTTTTATCTAAATCTTCAATAATTGACAGAGTGATTTGAATATGACAGAATCTGAATATAATTAAGTGAAATTTTCCGGCTCAACAAACGATTAACATAATCAGGGCTACATCAATAAGTCCTGATTAATAAAAGATTATCTGGTCATCTTAAAGATGATCATTTTTTTTTGCCTTCAACTCAAGAAAAGGGCGGTGTTATGCAAAGGTATAAATTTTTCCCTATTATTCTTGCTGTCTTGATTTCTGGTATCTCAATTCAGAGTTCACACGCCAACCCCTCTCCCGCCAAAACAGGAGACAAGGTAACTCTGGAGTATACCGGAACCTTAAGCGATGGAACTGTATTTGACTCATCCAGCAAACATGATGCCCCTATGGAGTTTGAAATGGGTGCAGGACGTGTTATTCCCGGATTTGAAAAGGCTGTCAAGGGAATGCTAGTTGGCGAAGAAAAGAAGTTTACGATTCCCATTGCCGAAGCTTACGGCGAAAGCAATCCCAAACTGATTCAGAAGGTTCCCAGAGAAAAGATACCTCAGGACCAAGAACCCCAGGTTGGGATGGGACTCATCGTTGGAGCACCAGGAGAACAACCGATGCGGGCATTTATTACCGAGGTCACGCCAGAGCACGTTACACTTGACATGAACCACCCCTTAGCTGGTCAGGCTTTAACTTTTCAGATTAAAGTTGTCAAGATATCACATTAAATTTGCTGTGCCTGAATACAGGGCGGCGAACGTTTTTATATATAGAAAGGATGAACAATGATTAAGAAAAATAACGTGGTTAACCTGAATTATTGCCTCAAAAACTCAAAAGGGGAAGAACTTGATCGATCTGACAAGGACCAGCCTTTTGCCTACCTGCATGGAATGGGCCAGATCGTTCCAGGGCTTGAAAAAGCTCTGGAAGGACTCGCAATCGGTGACAAAAAGGAAGTCACTGTTTCCCCTGCGGAAGGCTATGGAAATTTTGTCCCGACACTAAAAACCCAGGTGGAGAGGTCAAACTTTCCCAAGGATGTCGACATACAACCAGGCATGCAGTTTGAGGCAGAAGCAGAAGATAAAAAACGCATCATTTTTGAAGTGATATCCATAGAGGGTGATAAAATCAATATTGATGGCAATCATCCGCTTGCAGGTGAAACCTTGCACTTTTCTGTCGAGGTCATGGGGATTCGAGACGCTACCCAGGAGGAATTGACCCACGGCCATGCTCACGGAGAAGGGGGAGCGCACCATCATTAAAGAAAAGTTCATGGTGTAATGAAAAAGCCCACAGGCTTACCTGTGGGCTTTTTATTTTGACCTTATCTTTGCAATGTAGGATGCTTTTTCTGAAAAACTAAAAATCTATTCCTTTTCTTTTCCCCGACAATATCAAGCGAACTGGAGTTCCTGAAAATCCAAATTTTTTCCTAAGACTATTGATTAAATAACGGCGATAAGAAAAATGAATCCCCTCCGGAAAATTCATAAAACATTTAAAAGTAGGCGGTCCCTTTTTAACCTGAGTGGCGTAAAACAACTTCATAAATTTACCCCTGTAATTTGACATGGGGTTTTTCTGAATGGCGCGCTCGAAGCATTCATTAAGATGTGACGTTGATATGCTCCTGGAATATTCGTCATAAACCTTTTCAACTTGCGGCAAAATATTGCCAATTCGCATTCCTGTTTTCGCCGACACCGTAACGACAGGAGCAAACTCCATGAACTTAAGTCTGTAACGAACCCTTTCTTCAAATTCCTCAAAAGAGATTTCATTTTCCCGGGATAAGTCCCACTTGTTCCCTAAAATCAAGCATCCCTTTCCACGATCCAATGCATAGCCCGCTACCGTAGCGTCCTGATCCGTAACGGGTTGAGTACTATCCAGCACCAACACAGCAACATCACAACGATCCAGCGCTTTAAGGGCCATGATCACACTGAATTTATCCAGAACCTGACTGGTTTTCCCCTTACGGCGGATTCCTGCTGTATCGACTAAAACAAATTCCCGTCCGTTCGACTCAAGAAACGTATCAATCGCATCCCGAGTGGTTCCGGGTATATCAGACACAATACACCGTTCAGATTTCAACAACTTGTTTATCAGGGATGATTTTCCCACATTGGGCCTTCCAATTACCGCAATGCGAATACTACCCTCACTGGAATCCGGTTCAGGATCAATATCAGGCAGAGCTTGGGAAACAGCTTCAATCAATTCATATAAACCATTCCCATGCTCTGCTGAAATGGGAAAAGTATTTTCCAGCCCCAATTCAGAAAATTCAGGAAGTACAAAGTGGTGGGAGGGAGAGTCCACCTTATTAACAGCCATAAAAAATGGCTTTCCCGATTTACGCACCTGAGAAATCATTTCTCTATCAGGCCCGGTTAGCCCGGTTTGATTATCCACAACGACAATGATGCTGTCCGCTTCTTGTCGAGCCCATTGTGCCTGCTCCACCACTTGAAGTTCGATTTTATTCGTAGTATCGACATCAACACCACCTGTGTCTATGATTAAGACAGGACGATTTCCAAGTTCTGCGGCACCATACATTCTGTCCCGAGTCACCCCTGGCGTATCATTGACAATTGCCGAACGGCTCTGTGTGAGTTTATTAAATAAGGTGGACTTGCCAACATTGGCTCTGCCAACGATAGCAATGATAGGGGTAGTCATACCTATTCCTTTAGATTGATGGTCCTTTGTCCTGCAGGTATTTATGAATACCTTCAGCAATAGACGAAGCCAATCTGTAAAGGTAATCAGGTTTGGTAAGCATACGGGCTTCTTTTCGATTAGTTAGAAACCCAACCTCAACGAGAATGCTAGGCATATCAGCACCATGAAGAACGTAAAAAGGCCCCTCTTTGACACCCAGATTCTTCAGGCCTCGAAATTTCTTCCTGGAGGATTTGAAAAGGTTTTCCTGTACCGTTCCCGCCAATCGGGAAGAGTCATTAATCTTAGTTGTAGTTATGAGGCTTGCTAATATTTCCTGAACCTGATCATCTTTAACAGAATGCACCAGCTCGCCATTTTCTCTGGCGGCGGTTTCACGAGCCCGATCATTATTGGAGGTCCCTAGAAAATATGTCTCTATACCATGTGCCGATTTTCTTTTAGCGGCATTAGCATGAATAGAAACAAAAAGATCCGCATTCCGGTTATTAGCAATTTCACTTCTTTCTTTAAGTGGAATAAATTTATCATTCTTTCGCGTCATCACCACTCTATATTTAAAACGGTTAACCAGAATAGTTTTGACATGCCTGGCAATTGTCAGATTGACGTCTTTTTCATGGGTCCCACTAGTACTTTTTGCGCCCTGGTCCTTACCCCCATGGCCCGCATCCACCACAATTAATGGCCCACGTTTTCTTCCAGAGGAAGGAGCATAAAGGTAACCCTTCTTTCCTTTGCCCAAAATTGTTCTTTTAACCGGTTTCTTTTCGACCTGTGGTTTTAACTTGGCCTGCCTGACGACTACCGGTTCGGGCTTTTTCTTCAAGATAACCGGTTTCTTTTCGACCTGTGGTTTTAACTTGGCCTGCCTGACGACTACCGGTTCGGGCTTTTTCTTCAAGATAGCCGGTTTCTTTTCGACCTGTGGTTTTAACTTGGCCTGCCTGACGACTACCGGTTCGGGC
>JABIXH010000195.1 GCA_018664975.1 Nitrospina sp.
AATAACCACGATCTGTAACCTGAGAAACCGCATCCCTCTTAAACTCTTCTGCGTAACGTATTCCTTTGGGCATCATAAACTCCTTGTTTTGGTATTCCATTTTTACCTTACAAGGTGTCTATAAATCTAGGGGCGTATCATTTCGATCTATGAAAGAGCATTTAAAACCGGAAGGAGTGATGATTTTGTATCATATGTCCGCGAACACGGCCATTCCTCTCAAACTAGCGAAAACACTAATTGATGTGTTTGGGGTAAATCCGTTAATGCACTACGAAAAAGAACATCAACTATTTAATATGACCTTTGTTGCGGGGTCAAAGGAAGAAGGGGTTAACCACTTTGGTTATTTCTTTAAAGAGCTAACAACTGACGATAGGGTGATTGCCGATTCCATAAAAACTCCTACGGATGACTGGCCCTATCTTTATCTGGACCAACCGGGAATTCCTTCGCACTATCTTCAGGCCGGTGGCGTCATTCTCCTTATTTCAATACTATCTATCATTTTTTCGTCGGGAAGAAATAATATTAAAAACCCGGACTGGACATTATTTCTACTTGGAGCAAGCTTTCTATTGCTGTAGACCAAAAGCGTCACCGAAATGTCTTTATTATTCGGCTCAACCTGGCAGGTCAACGTATTGGTCTTCGCCTCCATCCTGTTTTTAATATTTGTGGCAAACCTTTTTATACTTCGTAAAGGACCATTTGATAAAAGCCGGTTATTCTTCTTTTTATTCATCTCCATAGGAGTCAGTTACGCCATTCCCGCTCGTTCACTCCTGGCTTTGCCTTTATTCGGTCAATGGATTACGGGGGCCTTTGTCACGGCAGTTCCATTGTTTTTTGCGGGAATGTTGTTTTCGCAGATATTTCAAAACAGGCAGGAGCCTACTACTTCTCTGGGTTATAACCTGATGGGTGCCATATGCGGAGGGTTACTGGAATACAGTTCCATGGCACTGGGAACCAAAAACCTTTATCTACTAGCTTTGGTTCTATATATTCTGGCTTTTCTGGTTCACGGACGTGAAATAAAACTAAGAGCAAATTAAGTCGTACACTTCCTGATATTTTTCCTCAACATTACCCAGATTAAACCGGAACCGGTCTTTGTCCATTTTTTCATTGGTGTCCCAATGCCATAGACGACATCCATCCGGGCTGATTTCATCTCCTAAAAAAACCTTGCCTTTATGCCGACCAAATTCCACCTTGAAATCTACCAGGCGAATGTTTCGTTCCTTAAAGAATTTCATCATCAGGTTATTGATTTTGAGACCCTCCGATTTCAATATCTCTACTTCTTCTTTTGTGGCCCAGCCAAAAACATCAACATGACATTCATTAATCATCGGGTCACCCAGTGGATCACTCTTATAAAAGAATTCAAGAATCGGTTTTTCCAGAACCCGCCCTTCTTCAATACCCAACCTTTTACACAAACTACCTGCCGCGACATTTCGCAACACAACTTCTACCGGAATAATATCCAGCTTTTTCACCAGCATTTCCCGGTCATTGAGAGTTTCAACAAAGTGGGTTTCAACTCCCTCGCCTTCCAGGTATTGAAAAATCCTGCTGGAGACATGATTGTTCATCACGCCCTTATCAATAATGGTTCCTTTTTTTACTCCATTGAAAGCCGAAGCATCATCCTTAAAGTACTGAATCACCAGACCAGGATCTGCAGTGGTGTATAAAATCTTGGCCTTCCCTTCATAAAGTTTTTCCATACGTTCCATGATTGCTCTCTTATTTTTTAAAGACCCTTTTGAAAATCCGGTCTATGTTTTTAAATTGCGTTTTTAATTTAAAATTCTGATCAATCTCTCCGGCAGATAAAAGTTTCCGGATATCCTTATCTTTTTTCAGCAATGTTAAAAAGTCTTTCCCCTTAGTCCAGCTTTGCATGGCATTTTTTTGCACCAGCTTATAGGCTTCTTCCCGGGTAATGCCTTTGCGCACCAAAGCGAGCAGGACACTCTGTGAAAAAATAAGGCCCCCCGTTTTTTCCAGGTTGCGCATCATATTATCCGGATAAACCATTAGCTTATCCATCATTGATGTCATTTTTCTCAGCATATAGTGAACCAAAATAGTACTATCCGGCCCAATCACCCGTTCCACAGAGGAATGGCTGATATCCCGTTCGTGCCAGAGTGGCATATTTTCCAGAGCCGCAAATGCGTTTGCCCGAACCACCCGAGCCAATCCACACATTTGTTCAGTAATTACCGGGTTGCGCTTATGCGGCATTGCTGATGAACCCTTTTGTCCACTGGAAAAATATTCTTCCGCTTCCAGCACTTCCGTTCTATGGAGATGGCGGATTTCTGTAGCAATTTTATCAATGGTGCCAGAAATAACCGCAAGGGTTGTAAAGAACTCCGCATGCCGATCCCGTTGAATTACCTGACTCGAAACCGGGGCAGGCTTTAATCCTAACTTGGAACAAACGTATTCTTCAACATCCGGATCAATGCAGGCAAAGGTACCCACTGCACCCGATATTTGCCCATGAGCAATGCATTGCCGGGCACGTTTGAGTCGGTCTATATTGCGTTTAACCTCTTCATACCAATTGGCGATTTTTAATCCAAAGGTTAATGGCTCAGCATGAATACCATGAGACCGACCGATGGTAGGTGTGAGCTTGTATTTCTTCGCCTGTCTTTCCAATACATCCTTAAAAGCAACGAGCTCTTTCAATATCAGGTTTGCAGATTGTTTTAATTGCACCGCCAAAGCGGTATCTAAAACATCGGAAGAGGTCATTCCCATATGCATATACCGCGCTGATGCTCCGACATTTTCTGCCACGCAAGTTAAAAATGCGATCACATCGTGTTTGACTTCCCGTTCAATTTCGTCAATACGATCCACATCAAACCGGGACTTGGTTTGAATATCTTTCAACGCAGGTTTAGGGATTTCCCCTTTTTTTGCCAAGGCCTCACAGGCCAGGACTTCTATTTTCAACCAAATTTTAAACTTATTTTCCGGCTCCCATATTGCCGCCATTTCAGGTAATGTGTATCGTGGTATCAAAGTTCAGTTTCCCCGTATAATGAGTCGTGGAGCAAAGATGTGCTTGAATGAATG